>CANLHI010000005.1 GCA_947490845.1 Actinomycetota bacterium
AATTGCAGATGTCTTCGGGACCAAAGATTCATTCGAGAAAAACACAGATATTGAATATGAGCGCAATCGCGAGCGTTACCGCTTCTTGCGCTGGGGCCAAAGCGCCTTTGATGAATTTAAAGTTGTTCCACCGGGTACAGGAATTGTTCACCAGGTAAATATCGAATACTTAGCGCGAGTGGTTATGACTCGTACCGTAAACGGAGTATTACGCGCTTATCCAGATACCGTTGTTGGTACCGATTCGCACACAACGATGGTTAATGGACTTGGCGTTCTTGGCTGGGGCGTAGGCGGAATTGAAGCGGAAGCAGCGTTACTTGGTCAGCCAGTCTCCATGTTGATCCCACGAGTTGTCGGATTTAAATTAAGTGGATCACTTCCTGTCGGAACAACTGCAACCGATATGGCGCTAACTATTACTGAGATATTGCGCAAGCACGGAGTCGTTGGAAAGTTTGTGGAATTCTATGGTCCAGGTGTGGTCTCAGTGCCAATGGCTAACCGCGTAACAATTGGAAATATGAGTCCCGAATACGGTTCTACTTGTGCAATCTTCCCAATCGATGACGAAACCTTGCATTACTTGCGATTGACCGGGCGCAGCGAAGATCAGATCGCACTAGTTGAGCAATATGCCAAGGCGCAAGGAATGTGGCATGACCCATCAGTTACTCCACGCTTTTCAGAGCATATCGAACTCGATCTTTCGACAGTTGTTCCTTCAATTTCTGGACCAAAGCGCCCGCAAGATCGCATTTCGCTAACCGCATCAAAGAGTTCATTTGAAAAAGTTCTGCCGACTTACTTCACAGATAAGACCGGCCAAGAGGCTTATCCGGTAAAGGTTGGAAGTAAGGCCACAACAATTAAAAACGGTGATGTTGTCATTGCGTCAATTACATCTTGCACAAATACTTCTAATCCATCAGTAATGATTGGTGCTGCACTCCTTGCCAAGAAGGCTGTGGAACGCGGGCTTACATCTAAGCCATGGGTAAAGACAACGCTTGCTCCTGGATCAAAAGTAGTTACTGATTACTATGACCGTGCAGGGCTTACGCAATACATGGAAGCGCTCGGCTTTAACTTGGTTGGCTATGGCTGCGTAACTTGTATCGGTAACTCTGGCCCGCTGCCAATTGAGATCAGCAAGTCAGTAAATGAGCATGACTTAGCAGTAACAGCTGTGCTTTCGGGCAACCGAAACTTTGAGGGTCGCATCAGCCCTGATGTGAAGATGAACTATCTCGCTTCACATGACTTAGCAGTAACAGCTGTGCTTTCGGGCAACCGAAACTTTGAGGGTCGCATCAGCCCTGATGTGAAGATGAACTATCTCGCTTCACCTCCGCTAGTTGTTGCCTACGCGCTAGCTGGAACCATGAACCACGATTTTGAAAAAGATTCACTAGGTACCGATAAAGATGGCAAAGAGGTTCTCCTGGCGCAAATTTGGCCAAGTGCGAAAGAGATTCAGGAAGTTATCGATTCTTCAATTTCCTCTGAAATGTTTAAGAAAGATTATGCAACGGTCTTTGATGGTGATCATCGCTGGAAGTCTTTAGATACGCCAACTGGAAAGACTTTTGAATGGGATGCGCAATCAACTTACGTTCGCAAGCCTCCTTACTTTGATGGCATGCCAGCGAATCCAACGCCTGTCACAAATATTTCTGGAGCGCGCGTTTTGGCAATTTTGGGAGATTCGGTAACAACTGACCACATCTCACCAGCTGGAAACATTAGAGCCGATTCTCCTGCCGGTAAGTATTTGGAAGCGCACAATGTAGCTCGCGCTGACTTCAACTCTTACGGCTCTCGTCGTGGAAACCACGAAGTAATGATTCGCGGAACTTTTGCCAATATCCGCTTGAAGAATTTATTGTTAGATGGAGTTGAAGGCGGCTTTACGCGAAACTTCTTAAATGGTGGAGATCAAGAAACTATTTACGAGGCATCCGTTGCCTATCAAAGTGCGGGCGTTGCCTTAGTTATCTTGGCAGGCAAAGAATATGGATCTGGTTCATCACGCGACTGGGCGGCTAAAGGCACGGCACTTCTTGGCGTGCGCGCGGTAATTGCAGAAAGTTTCGAACGTATCCACCGCTCTAATTTAATCGGCATGGGAGTGCTACCCCTTCAATTTAATGAAGGCGAAAGTGCAAAATCACTTGGCCTTACTGGCGATGAAACATTTGCAATCTCTGGAATAACCGAATTAAATAACGGGCAAATTCCTAAATCGGTAACTGTGACCGCGGGGGATAAGACTTTCACCGCAAAGGTGCGCATCGATACCCCAGGTGAAGGTGATTATTATCGCCATGGCGGGATCATGCAGTACGTGCTCCGCCAATTACTTGTGTAAATATCGCGAAAAAAGGGTTCGCAAACTAGACTTCACCCATGCTTGAGTCAATTAAAAGTCCTGCCGATATTAAGGCTCTGGATAGCGCTCAACTAATTGCCCTGAGTGAAGAGATTCGCCATTTCTTGATTGATAAAGTTTCTAAGACTGGTGGACATTTAGGCCCCAACTTAGGTGTTGTTGAATTAACTCTGGCAATCCATCGCGTCTTTAATTCTCCAAGCGATGTTGTTCTCTTTGATACTGGCCATCAATCCTATGTTCATAAAATGCTTACTGGACGTGCCGCAGATTTTGATGGTCTGCGCCAACGAGGTGGAATCGCAGGTTACCCAAATCGCAGCGAGAGCGAACACGATGTTATTGAGAATTCACACGCGTCTACTGCGCTCTCTTGGGGCGATGGAATCTCCTATGGTTTTGCGCAAACTGGTCAGAGCGATCGTCACGTTGTCGTGGTAGTCGGCGATGGCGCACTCACAGGTGGCATGTCATGGGAGGCACTAAATAATATTGCTGCAACTGAAGTTCGTAATTTAGTAATTATAGTTAACGATAACGAGCGTTCTTATTCGCCAACAATTGGTGGCTTGGCTACTTACCTATCAACCTTGCGTGTTACACGTGGTTATGAGCGTTTTCTTGACTGGGGCAAAGATGTTCTGCACAAAACCCCTGTTGTTGGAACTCCGATATACGAGACTTTGCATGGCATGAAAAAAGGCATCAAAGATATTGTTGCCCCGCAAGGTATGTTCGAAGATTTAGGTCTTAAATACATGGGACCAATTGATGGTCATGACATAGCAGCAATGGAAAAAGCGCTACTGAAAGCAAAAGCTTTTGGTGAGCCAGTATTAATTCATGCAATCACCGAAAAAGGGCGTGGCCATAAGCCCGCAACTGATGATGAAGCTGAGAAATTCCATGCCGTTGGCGTAGTCGATCCTGCAACCGGAGCCTCACTTTCGAAGAGCGTCACAAGTTGGACGAAGGTTTTCTCGGAAGAACTTATTGAAATAGCGCGTGAGCGTGAAGATATCGTTGCAATTACTGCGGCCATGCTTGGGCCAACCGGTTTAGCTGCATTTGAAAAAGAGTTCCCAAGTCGCACAATTGACGTTGGTATTGCTGAACAACATGCCGTAACAAGTGCGGCAGGTATGGCATTTGCAGGACTACATCCTGTGGTTGCAATTTATTCGACATTCTTAAACCGTGCCTTTGATCAACTCTTACTAGATGTGGCACTTCACAAGGCCGGAGTAACTTTTGTTTTAGACCGCGCCGGAGTTACTGGTGATGATGGACCATCTCACCACGGTATTTGGGATTTAGCTCTGACTGGGATTGTCCCAACCATGCATGTTGCCGCACCTCGTGATGCCGCGCGATTGCGAGAGACGCTACGCGAAGCAGTTGAAATTTCTGACGCTCCTTCTATGGTTCGCTATCCAAAGGGCGCGGTACAAATCGATATTCCCGCTTTCGAGCGTCGTGATGGAATAGATGTTCTATACCGCGGTGAAAGTGCAGATGTTCTGCTAGTCAGTATTGGCTCAATGGCAGCGATCGCCGTGGAGGCAGCGTCAATGGCCTATCGAGAAGGTGTCGGTGTAACTGTTATTGATCCGCGCTGGGTAAAGCCTTTGCCAACTTCTCTTATAACAATGTCACAGCGTTACAAGAGCGTAGTAGTCCTCGAAGATGGCATAAAGCACGGCGGCATCGCGAGTTCGATTTCAGAGATGTTCCGAGAAGATGGCCTGGCAACGCCAATTCATTCAATTGGGGTGCCACTTGAATTTATTGAGCACTCAAAGCGCAGTGAAATTTTAAATGACCTTGGAATCACCGCTCAGAATATTTCGCGCAGCATCGTTGAATGGAATAGCGCTAATACTTCAAGTGGAGCAAATACGATTATGGAAGAGATGCAATCCCCGGCGCGTGAAAACGTTGACCGCAAGCAGCAACGCTAATTCCTTCACGATCTAGGTAAGGCAAGATTCCGCCGAGATGCATCGGCCAGCCAGAGCCCATCAACATACAGAGATCAATCTCTGCCGCGCTTGATACGACGCCTTCATCGAGCATCATGCGCGCTTCAATAGCTAAAGCTTTTAGGGCGCGATCGCGAACTTGTTCGGCAGTTGATGCGCTATTTCCTTTTGTGATTAACGCCAACGCTTCAGGATTGGCGCCTAGTTTTCCGTCTGCGCCGTTTATATAGAAGTTGCGAACCTTGCCAGAGACCATCGCTTGCATCGTAGGTGAGATGCGATAGCGCGGACCAAGGTTTTCATGCAGCGTTTGCGAAACATGAAGTGCCACACCTGGACCTACTAGATCAAGTAGTTCAAATGGTGACATTGGAAAGCCAATGCTGCGCATTGCATTATCGGCAACTTCTGGTGAAGTGCCTTCATCAACAGCATCGGTTACTTCTCCCATAAACCGTGTCAACAGGCGATTAACCACGAAACCAGGAGCATCTTTACAAATGATCATAGTTTTCTTGAGATCTTTACCAACACCAACGGCGGTAGCGGTAGTTGCATCATCAGTCTTTGATGTGCGCGCGACTTCTAGCAGCGGCATGATTGCAACTGGGTTAAAGAAGTGGAAGCCAATCACGCGCTCTGGGTTCTTAAGACCTTCACTCATGCGCTCGACAGAAAGTGATGAAGTATTAGTTGCTAAGACGCATTCGGGGGAAACGATAGTTTCCAGCTTCTTAAATAACTCTTGCTTAAGGGAAAGTTCTTCGAAAATGGCTTCGATAATAAAATCGCATCCCGCAAATGAATTTTGATCAGCAGAGCCGCTAACTAGAAGCGAGAGCCGGTTAGCACTCTCTTCGCTCATCCGCTTTTTCTCTACTAACTTAGCCAATTCGTTCTTGACCCAGGCAACGCCTTTATCGGCACGTTCCTGGTCAATATCTGTCATCACAATTGGGCATTTGAGATTGCGAAGCAGAAGTAGCGCAAGTTGTGATGCCATCAGACCAGCACCGACAACACCAACCTTGCTTACCTTGCGAGCCAGGGCAGGTTTTGGCGCACCTTCCACTTTCTTACGCTTCTTCTGAATTAAATTAAAGGCATATAGCGAAGCGCGCAGTGGATCTGACATTGTTAAATCGGCCAACGCTTGATCTTCGGCATCAAATCCCGCTCCGCGAGTATTTGTGCGGGCGGCTGCTATTAGTTCGAGTGCGCGCATTGGAGATGCGATTTCGGCCCCACCATATTTTTTAAGGGCAGCTGCCTTGCCGGTAGCAAGGGCTGCATCCCAGGCTGGGTCATTTGAATAATCTTTACGTTCTATCTTTGTTTCACCGGCAAGAATTTTTGCAGCAAATGAAACAGAGCGCTCTAGGAAATCAGCCGGCTCGTAAACTGCATCAACAACGCCAAGTGATAGCGCATCTTTAGCTTTCATCATCGTGTTGTTATTTAGCGCATTTAGCATGATGACTTGTACGGCGCGCTCTGGTCCAATTAATTTGGGCAAAATAGTTGCGCCGCCCCAACCGGGCACCAACCCTAAGAAAACTTCTGGCAATCCGGTAAAGGCCGTTGATGCCAATGTGCGATAGTTGCAATGCAAACCGACTTCAAGTCCGCCACCTAGGGCTAGGCCATTTATAAAGGCAAATGTTGGGATTCCGCATTCATCTAAGCGACGAAATACATCGTGTCCAAGTTTTCCAATGGCAAGGGATTGCGTGCGCTCTGTAAGAAATGAAAGCGCTGAAAGATCTGCACCGGCGGCAAAGATAAATGGCTTGCCGGTAATTGCTATCGCGGCCGGGGAGCGGCCGATCGCATCGGTGATCGCACCATTTAATGCGGCAAGTGATTGTGGACCAAATGTATTTGGACGCGTGTGATCTAAGCCGTTATCTAATGTAATTAGCGCGAGTAAACCTTTGTAACCAAATGCAGAGAGATCGATGTCGCGAACTAGAGCGTTTGTTACAACTTCTTCGGGAGCACCTTCAGGCAACTTAACTTCGGTAGTCATTACTTAGCTCCTCCAGAAAAGTGTGGGTTTTCCCAAATAACGCTGCCACCCATGCCAAGACCGATGCACATAGTTGTTAGCCCATAACGCACTTCTGGGTGCTCTTCAAAGGAGCGCGCTAAGTTAAGTGCTAAACGAATTCCTGATGACGCAAGTGGGTGTCCCACAGCAATTGCGCCACCGTATGGATTTACCCGTGGATCATCATCGGCTATTCCGAAGTGATCTAGAAATGCGATTACTTGAACAGCGAAAGCTTCATTAACTTCAAAGGCTCCGATATCACCAATTGTTAAACCAGCTTTAGCAAGTGCTTTAATTGTCGATGGCACAGGTCCGTATCCCATTACTTCTGGTTCAACTCCGGCGAAGGCATAAGTTACTAATTTTGCTTTAATTGTTAGCCCAAGTTCCTTCGCTTTATCTTCACTAGCCAAGAGCGCAGCAGTTGCACCATCGTTTAAGCCAGATGAATTTCCTGGGGTAACGCGTCCGGCGGGGCGAAAGGGAGTTTTAAGTGTTGCTAAACCCTCCATCGTTGTTGTGGGACGCGGTGGTTCATCAACGCTGGCAATACCCCAACCCATCTCTGGAATTCGCGCAGCAGTTGGAATTAAATCGCGTTGTATTTTTCCAGCGGCATAAGCAGCCGCTGTTTTCATCTGAGAGTTGTATGCATAACGATCCGCGCGCTCTTTCGTTAATTGTGGAAAGCGATCATGCAAACGCTCTGCTGTTGCTCCCATAGCGAGTGCATCTTGCTCCACAATTTTCTCCGCAAGAAAGCGTGGGTTTGGATCAATACCGTCACCGATCGGGTGATTTCCCATATGTTCAACACCACCGGCAATTGCGATATCAATTGAACCGATTGCGATTGCACCAGCTAGTGAAGTCATCGCTGTCATCGCACCCGCACACCAACGATCTACTGAATAACCTGGCACGGTATTTGGTAGACCCGCTAAAAGTGAAACGCTGCGTCCTAAGTTCATACCTTGATCGCCAGTTTGTGTGGCAGCAGCGATTGCAACATCTTCGATGGCCTCAGGTGAAACTTTGGGATTGCGCTCGAGCAGTCCACGCATTGCGCGAACCATTAAGTCATCGGCGCGCGTGCCGGAATACATGCTCCCGGCCTTACCAAATGGGGTGCGAACGGCATCAACTAGGACAACGGTGCGAGACATTTAAAACTACTTTCTCTATAGCCCCTGCCAAGGCCTACCTGGAAAGGGTAGCCGCGGGCTCATTGAGAAATGTTACTCGTCAGTAGGCAAAAGTGGAACAGCGGTGGTTAAGCGTTGACTGAAACCTTCGCCTTAGCCGCGCCCTTACCCTTTGAAAGGTATGGAATAAGCACAGCAAGAAGGTAAATACTCCAGCCGATAAATTGGACGAAGGAAGTTGTTGTGTCAAAACCGACAAGGCCACCCAAGAGTGAGCCAAGTAGTGATTCCTTTGCAATCCAAGGAGTTACATCCCAAAGGAAACTATCGACCCCTGGCAGATATCCAAGTTCCTGGAACTCATGGATTCCGTAGGAGAGAACACCGGCTGCAATGATGATTAGTGCAACGCCAGTGATTGTAAAGAATTTTGATAAATCTAATTTGACTGTTCGGTTATAGATCGCATATCCAAGAAAGACTGCAAGACCAAGACCAAGTACTAAGCCAATCGTCGCAGTTGATGCGACACCCACAGTTTTAAAGTTGCTGTAAACAAAGAGCGCAGTTTCTAAACCTTCACGCGCAACAGCGAAAAAAGCCACTAAAGCAAGGCTTATTGGGCCACCCATAAGGGCGCCATCTATTTTTCCATGCAACTCATTGCGCAAATTGCGTGCTGTGCGCTTCATCCAAAAAACCATCCATGTAACAAGGCCAACGGCGGCAAAAGATGTGACGCCAGCAAATAACTCTTCTCCGCGATCAGATAGTTCAGCGGATGTAAATGCGAGCAACCCTCCAAGTGCCAAACTTGCAACTAGGGCAACTCCGACTCCGGTCCAGAGTGGCTTCAGCAAATGGCGACGATCAGTGCGCACAACGTAGGCAACCAAAATTCCGACGATTAGCGCGGCCTCTAGGCCCTCGCGCAAGGCGATAATGAATGTACTTAGCATGGGCATAATCTAGAACTGCTCGGCTATTTACGCAACTTAAGTGTTGCGTAATTCATCACAGCTACTCCAGCGCCGCTTCATCACCTTCGATTACAGGCTCAACCAAGGGTTCGCTCTCAAGCAGGGCCGCTTCCAAGATGGGGCCTGCGATCTCAATCTGCCAGGTACGCGCACCCAGGGTAGCCAGAGCCTGCGCTACGGAGCCTTTTGGGCTCATCCAGCAGACTCTGCGCACATATTCAGGGGTAATCATATTTTCCAAGGGGATAGCCAGTTCAGCGGACCTCTCGGCTTCAGCGGACTTCTCGGCAAGGCGCGCTTTAGCGTGGGTCAGGGGCGCATATTTCTCCGGGAAACGCTCTCGCCAAATCTTCATTGGGGGCAGAGAGTCAGCATCAGAGCGCGCCTTTGGCCATCCCTCCTCCGGCAGGGCGATCGCATCGGTAATAGTGCTTATCCAGGTTGCAGAATTTTCCATCCAACGCGCCCTTAATCCCAGCGGGCGTATCGCGCGCTCTAGATCTTTCTTTGTCTTAATTGGCTTGGCATGGGCAACCATCGCAAGTTCAACGATTGCGGCATCAGATAACAATCGGCTCTGTGAAATATCGATCTCTTGGGCAATCTCATTGCGCACCGTCCAGAGCGCTCGCACAATAGCTAACTGCTCACGTTTTTTAACTTTATGCATTCCTGATGTTCTGCGCCATGGATCGATTTTCGGTGGGGGTGGGGGAGCATCAAGGATTGCCTGGAATTCCTCTTGCGCCCACTTTAATTTATTCGCGCTCGCTAACAGTGCATGGACTTTGTCACGCAATTCGATAAGTAGTTCAACGTCAAGGGCTGCATAGTTAAGCCAATCTTGCGGCAGCGGACGCTTTGACCAATCTGCTGCGGAATGCTCTTTTGCAAGTGAGACTTCCATCAATGATTCTAAAAGTGGGCCGAGCCCCACGCGAGGCAATCCGGCAAGACGTCCACCAAGTTCGGTATCAAATAAATTAGCGGGATTTATTCCGAGTTCGCGCAGACAAGGTAGATCCTGAGTGCTGGCATGCAAGATGACTTCATCACTTTGCAGTAATTGATTTAACTCAACAAATAAACGATGCCCGGGACCAAATGGAATTGGATCAATTAAATGAAGTCCACCGTTGTGGCGCTTTATCTGAATCAAGTACGCCCGCGCACTAAATTTAAATCCAGAGGCACGTTCTGCATCTACTGCAAAGGGCCCAGAACCTTGCGCTAACTCAGCCAGAGCGCTCTCAAATAGCGACTCGTTATCTACAACTTGCGGTACTCCGTTTTGTGGGGCCAACAGCGCAACGGCAGTTGGGGCAGTAGCTAAATCTTCCTCGACAAGGTCAGCAGGTGAATTAGTGGGCTCGCTCATAAATAAGTTGGTTGCGTTAAGCCTTGCGGCGAGCAGCAGAAATTGGTGCGACGCCTTCAACGACTGGAGGCAGACCGGCAACTTCGCCTAATAAATTACACCAAGCTTGTATGTGGGCGAGCATGTCGCTGCTCTCTTTAATGATGGGGCTCCAGGATGCGCGAATTTCAATTTCGGACTCGTCATTGCGCGGTGAAAGTTTTCCAAAGGATGCACTCGATACCCGAGTTACGGTTCCACTGGGAGCATTAAATTCACAGCCGGCCTCTGATAGCGAATCCAATAACCAACTCCAGCCAACTTCTGGCAAGAGTGGATCATCTTGCATTGCTTCATCAACATCGGCGCTTAAGAACGTAACGCAGCGGAATTCGCCTTCCCATGTCTCTTGTCCACCAGGCTCATGCAACAAGACAAAGCGACCTGATGCAATTTCATCTTCGGCATCACCTAAAAGGCCATTGGAAACATCTGCGGTAAATGCAAAGGCGAACGTTGCTAACTTTTGTGGAGCTGGAACTTCTTCAAGAATAATTTCTGGGCGTGGAGTAACAACGCGAAGTTGATCGATCATGCGATTGAATTGGGCGACATCCACTAGTTAATTCTAAAGATAAGCGTTCTCGATAAGTGGGAGGCGGGGCGCAGGAGTGTGTAACCTTGCCTGCTATGGCCACATTGCTAGCCCTCTTCTCTAGCCTGTTATGGGGAACGGCCGATTATCATGGTGGAAAATTAAGTAAGGCACATCCAGCGATCGCTGTTCTTGGAGTTACACAGGCGATCGGCTTGGTATTCGGAATCGGACTTGTAATCGTAAGCGGTGATTTTTCGAGTAACGCTTTTGGCACAGATGGATATTTCATTCCGGGAGCACTCGCTGGAATTCTTGGTTATTGCGGTTTGATTTGTTTATACGCCGGACTCTCTACTGGTCGCATGGGAGTTGTCTCTCCAATTAGTGGATTATCAGCACTTATTCCAGTTGGCTATGCATATTTTGTTAAAGGCGATCGCTTAACACTAATACTTGCGATCGGCGCAGCGTTGGCAATAGTTGGTGCATTTTTAGCAAGCGGTCCAGAACTATCGCAAGGCCTACCAATAAAACCGATAGTTCTCGCTCTCGGTGCCGCTGCTGGTTTTGGAACTGCGCTAGTTTTTATGGCAATTGGATCACAAACAAGCGCCCTGATGACTATGGTCATGATGCGTGCAACAACGCTGCTGGTCTCACTTGGAATTTTAGCGAAATACCGAACACTCGGAGGATTAAAGCTAAAGCATTCTCCGATATTAATTTTTATTGGCTGTGCTGACTTTCTTGCAAATTTATTATTAGGTGTTGCAACCACCAAGGGCAATCTAACGCTGTCAATGGTGCTCGGTGCGCTATATCCAATTTTCACCGCACTGCTAGCATTTCAATTCTTGCGCGAGCGACTCCACCGGATCCAGTATCTTGGAATTTTTGCAGCCGTTGCAGGAGTTGCGATTATTTCAGCGTTTTAGCTTCTATAAAGAGAGTGCCTTCAAGTTCATCTCTTTTAATACTTGTGAAATTCGTTAAGAGCTCTTCGACATCAATTACATCTTCGCCATCAGTAACGCTGGTAATACTTAAGTAAATACCATCGAGAACCCTGGCCTTAATTAGTTCGTTAATTATTCGTGGACCAGCTTCAACCAATACGTTTGGACCAAATTTCTTTCTTCCCTTTTCCAGGGCGCTAACGGGGGAGAGATTCCACCAATGGGCCAGTCGGTTATCGGCGAGGGCATTTAGCATCGAGTGAGAAATGACGACGACAGGAACGGGCGTGCGGTGATATGGCTCAGTACGCGCAGTTTGCCCTCCTATTAAAATGAAATCAGCGTTGCGCCGGCGAGCCAGGAAGGTTGTGCGGTCAGCCCCGGTTGAAATCCCGCTCGAGGATCCATTCTTAGAGGTGGATCCATCGGCGCCGACCACTAGGGATGCAAAGACTGACATGCCGATAGGTTATCGCGCGCACCGACTTTATTTGGCTTGTCAGTGGGCGCCCTTATCGTTTCTTGCATGATCATTAAATGTGAAACCTGTGCAGTTCGAGATATTGGCTGCGGTGATTGCGTCCTGACTTTTTTCTTCGATAAGAATCGGGATAAATCAACGCACTGCGAGATTCCCGATAAAACCGCCGAGGCAATTGATTTGCTCTCATCCCGCGGAATAGTTCGTCCGCTGCGCTTTAATTCAGCGTGAAATGGCTGGGAATTCTTAACTACAAAGCCTAGCCACGCCAACCTGAGGTTGAGCCGGCGATATGACCACCGTTAACCTAGAACCCTTATGCCCAGCGCCTTCAGTAATTCTTCTAGATATAAATAGATGTCTCAGAAAATAATCTGCATCACCAACGATTTTGGCCCTCGCGCCGGTGGTATCGAGACATTTGTTATGGGGTTAATTGAAAGACTTCCAAAAGGTGTAATAACTGTTTATACATCCAAGCAAGATCAGACATCCCAATATGATGAAAAATGGTTGCGTGATTTCGGCGTTAAGGTTATTCGAGACAAGTCAAAGATTTTGCTGCCTACTCCTCGGGTAGTTCGCGCTGTTAAAAAAATTATCAAGGAAGAAAGGATTGAAACCGCACTTTTCGGGGCGGCCGCACCTTTAGCTGTGATGTCTAGAGAAATACGTAAAGCTGGCATATCTCGAATAGTTGCGCTTACTCATGGACACGAAGTTTGGTGGTCGAAGGTCTGGCCATTTAAATCAGCTATTCGATTCATAGGCAACAACGTCGATCATTTAACCTACCTGGGAGATTTTACGCGTTCTGAAATTTCACATTCACTCTCCAAGCGTGCTTCGCAAGCGATGGTCAAGATCGCGCCTGGCATTGATACCGATCATTTCGCGCCTCATCCTGGTGCGAATGAGTTGCGTAACTCCTTAGGCTTAAGCGATAAAAAAGTAATTGTTAGCGTTGGTCGTCTTGTTCACCGTAAGGGTCAAGACACTTTGATCGCAGCCTTACCTAAGATTTTGCAGCGCCATCCCACTGCTCATATTTTGCTGGTCGGCGAGGGTCCATATCGTGAACATTTGGAAAAGTTAGTAGCTAAGTTAAAAGTGGAGAAAGCAATAACATTTATTGGAAGAATTGCGCACGCTGATCTACCCAGATATATATGCGCTGGCGATATTTTTGCGATGCCATCACGATCTCGCTTAGCGGGCCTAGAAGTTGAAGGTTTAGGAATTGTTTATCTAGAAGCCAGTTCGTGCGAACTTCCCGTGGTCGCTGGTATTTCTGGAGGGGCTCCGGATGCGGTTATCGAAGGAGTAACCGGGCTAACTGCCGATGGCACAAATCCAGATGACGTTGCGCGGGCGATCAATTCGCTATTGGATGACCCGCAAGCCGCGCGAGCAATGGGAGTTGCAGGACGCAAATGGATTTACTCAAATTGGCGTTGGGAAATTTGGGCAGGTGCTTTCCAGGATCTACTTATAAAAGATTGAGATTGCGCGCTTTGTTAATTGCGCTAAATCTGCTTGAAACACCCAGCTTGGTATAGATAGATGCGAGATGGGTCTTAAATGTTGCCTCAGAAATGTAGAGAGATCTCGCTAAATCCTTATTGGTGCCCTCAAGTGAGATCGCTTTGAGAACGCTAAGCTCGCGCGGAGTTAAATCGAAACTTATCTTGGTTGTAGCAATTATGGATGCCAGGCCTGGTGCACTGAAATTATTTGGTTGCGCAAGTGCTGCTTTAAGTGAGGCAACTATTTGAGATAGGGGAGTGCTCTTTTTCACGTATGCACTGGCTCCTGCTTTCATCGCCGCCAGGAGATACGAGTCTTCATCACTAATAGTTAACATGACAATAGCCATAGTTTGCGAATGCTCACGAATCCAACTGATGACATCGAGTCCAGTTCCATCGGGAAGATTTAAATCAAGAATCACGCCATCTGGATTATGTAGCGCGATTTGAGCCACAGCTTCATCGCGGGATGCAGCCTCACCGCAACAGCGCATGCCTGCACCTTCAACTGCGCGCCGAACTCCAGATCGAACTGATGGATGATCATCGACAATAAGTATTTGTGGGCCGATCTGGTCAATCAAAGAGTTACGGAGATACGGGACCCAAGTTCGGTTGATTGATAGAAGAGTGTTCCGCCAAAGCTTTCTACTCGTTCTTGTATTCCGATTAAACCCAAACGTGAACTCTCCATGGTGACACCTCCAATACCGTTATCGCGCACTTCCAGGTAGATATGATTTTCTATCTGGCTCAAGTGCAATTCAATCTCGCTAGCCCTAGCGTGACTAACGCTATTACGTAGTAATTCTGTAGCGATCACTTTAACTTTATCACCAATCACTTCGTCAATAAAAAACTCTTCTATGTCAACCTTCGTTAGGGTTGAACCGCAAAGTTGTCTAGCGGTTTTGGTCAAATAATCCTGAACACTTTCTACCTTTAAATCTCTGAGTTCATACATCTCACGGCGCACCTTAGAGATCATCTCATCAACGCGAAATCGCAAACCACGAATCTCTTTTCGTGATTGAGTTGAAGAATCCGGGCGTGCTAGCAAGAGATCTCGTGATTGAGTTGAAGAATCCGGGCGTGCTAGCAAGAGATCTCGTTCGTAACCCAGTGCAACCAGATCTTGAGCTATTCCATCGTGGAGTTCACGTGCCAGATCTAAGCGAGCAGCGTTGCTCACTTGGCGAAGAGTTCAGTAATCTCCTGTGCAAATTCCTGTGCAACTACATGTCGCTTGATAGAGAGCTTGGCTGTTAGTTGCCCGCCGGCAATTGTGAAATCAGTAGGCAAGATTACAAACTTGCGAATGGATTCAGCCTTGCTGACTGCCTTATTGGCTTCATCAACTGCAGTTTGAACTACAGAAATAAGATCTGGATCTTGTGTGAGAGTTGCAATGGTTGCGCCATCCTTCTTATTGGCAGTTATCCAATTCTTTAGCGCATCTGCATCAATGGTTACGAGTGCTGCGATAAATGGTTGGTTATCACCAACAACCATGCACTGGCTTACCAAAGGATGAGAACGCAAACGATCTTCTAGAACTGCTGGGGCAACGTTCTTGCCACCGGCGGTAACGATAAGTTCTTTCTTGCGTCCAACGATGGAAAGGAAGCCATCTTCATCAATCTTTCCTAAATCTCCAGATTTAAACCAGTGATCTTCGGTAAAGACTTCAGAGTTTGCTTCATCATTCTGCCAGTAACCGCGCATAACGATAGGTCCCTTAATTAGGACTTCACCGTCTTCGGCAATCTTTATAGAAGTTCCAGGAATTGGCTTACCTACTGTGCCAACTTTGATTGAACCAGTGATGTTTAGGGTTGCTCCCGCAGTCGTTTCTGTTAATCCGTAGCCTTCATAAATTGTGACACCAGCGCCGCGATAGAAATGTCCGAGGCGAGTTCCCAGTGGGGCACCGCCTGAGATCGCTGCTTCAACGTTGCCGCCGAGCGCCGCGCGAATCTTTGAGAAAACTAATTTGTCGAACAGCGCATGCTTAAGCGATAGGAGTGGATTGAATCCACGCTTATCCATCGCCTCGCTATAGGCGATGGCAACATCGGCAGCCTTACGGAAAATCTTTCCCTTTCCTGCAGCATCTGCCTTAGCTTCGGCGCCGTTATAAACCTTCTCGAAAATACGAGGCACTGCTAGTACGAATGTTGGTTTGAAGGAAGCCAGATCTGGTTGCAGACGTCCAATGGGATCGCTGCAATGCGCAAGGTGCAAGCCGGCGCGGATTGCACCAATTTGAACCATGCGACCAAAAACGTGAGCAACTGGCAGAAAGAGAAGAGTTGAACCATTAGGTTTTAAGAATAAATCGCTAGCGCCTTCAACAACGTTTCCGCACTCGGAAAGGAAGTTACCGTGTGTTAACTGAACTCCCTTTGGCTTGCCAGTTGTTCCTGAGGTGTAGATCAAGGTAGCTAAAGTATCTGGCAGTAATGCGTTTCGTCTGCGATCTACTTCATCATTGCTGATATGTGCGCCAGCATTTGCCAAAACTGATAGAACATCTTCGGTCATAGTCCAAATATGTTTGGTGTGAGATGGAAGAACTGGTGTGACAAATTCGCGATGTGCTGGAGTTTCAACGATTAAGCCAACAGCGCCTGAATCGCTAAGGATCCAATCAACTTGTTCAGCAGAAGATGTTTCATAAATTGGAACAACACATCCACCTGCAAACCAGATTGCAAAATCTAAAATTGTCCACTCGTATCGAGTGCGTGCCATGATTGCTACTCGATCACCTATTTGTATTCCGGCTGCAATCAATCCTTTAGCCGTTGCGCGAACTTCAGCATCGAGTTCTTGCGCGCTAACTTTCTGCCAGCCATCGCCTAAGGGACGCGACATCATTGTGCGATTAGGTTCAAACCAGGCACGTTCTGTGATCAGATTTGTCAGGTTGCCAGAAGCTGCCGCAGGGACAAGGGGCGCAATTGAGATTTCATTCATGGCGCTAACGCTAGCGCCCGCCTTAAAAAAAGGGGAGAGGCTGGAAAGGTCTTTTTTTACAGGTAACCTTTGGCCATGAGCGAATTCAGCAGTTCCACGATCAGCATCGATGCCCCTATCGTGCCGTAGCGTCCTACCCCGATTGGTCGGCCTCGTTTAAAAAAGTTGACGTACTAGAGGCCGATGAGCAAGGCAGAGCGGTTAAGGCGAAGCTAACTGTTGACGCCGGCCCCGTTAAAGATGTCGTAACCCTTGCCTTCGATTGGACCGCGGCTCCTTCTAAAGTTACCTTCACACTTGAAGATGCCAACATACTTACCAAAATGGACGGCGCATATTTGCTTAAGAGTTTAGATGCAGACACAACCTCAGTTACTTATGAATTATCTGTCGGACTTTCGATGCCAATTCCAGCAATGATGATCACAAAGCAAGAGAAAACAACTATCGATAGCGCGCTAAAGCAGCTTAAAGAACATCTCGAAGGCTAAATAAGTGGCAGTAAATGCAATTGGTATTGACATTGGCGGCACCAAAGTTCTTGGAGGTGTCGTAACTGGCACCGGTGAAATATTGGCTACTGCCAGGCGCGATACGCCCCGCGAAGGCGGTCGCGCCCTAACGCAAGCAATTGCAAACGTGGCAACGGAATTAGTGCAGCAGTATCCAGTTGATTCCATTGGGGTGTCTGCGGCAGGTTTTATCTCATCCGATAGACAAACCATGTTGGCTACTCCAAATATCTCTAATTGGAATGGCGTAAATCTAGTTGCTGAGTTAACCGAAATTCTCGACAAAAAAATTGTTCTAGAAAATGATGCTAACGCTGCCGCCTGGGGCGAATTTAAATTCGGTGCCGGACGAGGCCGTAGCGATTTAATGATGCTAACTCTTGGCACTGGAGTTGGCGGTGGCTTAATTCTAGATGGTTCAGTATTTCGTGGTGCATTCGGAATTGGCGCCGAACTTGGTCATATTCGATTAGTCCCAGAGGGCCAGTTATGTGGATGTGGAATACGAGGATGTCTTGAGCAATACGCTTCTGGTTCGGCGCTGATGCGACATGCCCGCGAGGCAATCGATGCTAGCCCTTTGCTAGCGCGTAATTTGCTAGATCGTGGAGATGGAACCATTGAAAGTTTAAGAGGAAGCGACATTACCGACGCAGCCCGAGATGGTGATCCAGTTGCAATTGCAGCCTTTAACACGATGGCTACTTACTTAGGCGCTGGCATCGCTTCATTGTGTGCCGTAATTGACCCCAGTTGCGTAGTACTTGGCGGAGGCGTAATTGATGCGGGTGAGTTATTCCTTGGACCAACGCGCGATGCTGCACTTAGATTAATTCCGTTTAGTGGCAAACATCCGTATCCAGAAATCGTTGCCGCCGAACTTGGTAATCATGCCGGCTTAGTCGGCGTCGCTGATCTCTCTAGAATTTAGAGCGAGGCGCCGTCATCGTCGCGATCCGTCTTTGCATCCTTCCACTTCTTAAAGGCAGAGAGTGCGGACTGAAAGCTAGCCGATAGAGATTTACGTGGGGGAGTCGGAGCAATAAATCTATTCTGATCCACAAAATTTTCTAGTTCATCTAGATAAGTTGAAGGTGATGACTCGTCAAGTGAAAGTCCCTCGACCATTGATTCAAATTCCATATTGATTAATTCGCGATCATTTGCATCATCAGCATCGTGATCGCGGTTACTTTTCTCGCTCATCAGCCTTGCTCCATGGCTCATATTCGCACATTGGAAGGATTTGGCGCTAAATTAGCGTCATGAACAACCTGCCATACGGCATCTTGCGCGCGTTTCTTACGCCATTTCTTATGATTCTTTTTCGTCCCAAGGTCAAAGGGTTACGACACGTTCCAGCTTCCGGCCCTTTAATTATTGCTTCAAACCATTTCGTCCCAAGGTTAAAGGGCTAAGACACGTTCCAGCTTCCGGTCCTTTAATTATTGCTTCAAACCATCTCTCATTTAGTGATTCGATCTTTATGCCGCTAGTTGTTCCCCGCAAAGTAACTTTCTTGGCTAAGAGTGAATATTTCACTTCACCTGGACCGAAGGGTTTATTGAAAAAGTTAACCTTTATCGCACTTGGCCAAGTTCCAGTTGACCGTTCCGGTGGGCGCAGAAGTGAAGCTGCATTGATAACAGGCTTAAAAGTTTTGGCAGAAGGCAAGTGTTTGGGTATTTATCCTGAAGGAACTCGCTCACCTGACGGGCGTTTATATAAGGGGCGCACCGGAATCGCGCGTTTAGCAATAGAATCTGGCGCACCAATTATCCCAGTGGCAATGTTTAATACTGAGAAAATTCAACCTACTGGAACTGTTGTGCCAAAAGTTATGCGCGTTAAAATGATTTTTGGTGAACCTATGTACTTCGAGGGAGATTCCACAGATTTACAATATCTTCGCGTAGTAACAGATCAAATTATGTCTAGGATTCAAGAGATGTCTGGGCAGGAATATGTAGATACTTACGCAACCAAGGCGAAAAAATCGAGTGAAGAAGGCGAAGATTAATTACCTTCTAGCGCCAATCGCTTTGTGAGGTAGTTACAAGTATCGCAATCTGGTCCGGCAGCAGGTAGATCGCCTTCGATCACGCCAATCAAATCTGAGATTAGAGATTTAAATTGTGCTTGATCGCGTGTGACGTGAAGATAATGCTGAGTAACCCCAAAACCGTGTTTGCCATCTGCGGTTTGAGCAATTCCCGCTAATTTCCAAACTAACAATCCCATAGTTGATACTGGAAATGGCTTTCCTTTATCTGGGTTTTCTAGGGCGTAGGCGTAGGCCTCAAGTTGTGGGGCATAGAACTGGGCGTTATCTCGATCAGAATCTGAAACTTTGCAGTCGATGATTCCGACTGTTCCATCCTCATAATGCGCCAATAGATCATAAATTCCCAGAATTCTCCAACGTGTTGCCTTGCCATCAATTTCAATCGGGGCGCTCTTTACCCACTGACCCCATTGCTTCACAACTCCGGGTGCAAGTGAAGAATCAAGATCTGGCATTGCTGCGCGATGAAAGTGTTCCTCTTGTGATGCCGATAGCGGCTTAACTAGCGGAAATTGCCCTGGCATAGTGACTTTAAACCAGTACTTAATCCATAGACATCTCTTGCAGGTGGATAATCCAAAAGTTAGATCTGATGGCGCAATTGTGTCGCGCGCGGGTTTTTCGGGTTTTACGATCTTTGAATTCATATGGTGATTAAATCACGCACCGCTGACGCAATGACCAACAGACCCAAGGTAATCATCACTATTCCACCGATTGACCTTAAGTTCTCTAATCGCTTCTCATCACTTGCCAGCCACGCACGCGCGGTTCCGGCAAGCAAGCCCCAAGAACCGTCTGAGATAAATGCCAATATTGAGAAGAGCGCGCCAAGTAGTAAGAGCTGTGAAGTCACGTGCCCACGTTCGATATCTACAAACTGTGGCAGAACTGCGGCGTAGAAAACTAACCCTTTGGGATTTAGCGCTCCAACCCAGAAACCATCGCGCACTGATCGCCAAAATGTTGGAACGCTGCCACCTTGATTGCGCATATCTGCGGCATGAATTTTGCGAGCACGTATGGCAGAAATTCCAAGATAGACGAGGTATCCACCGCCACCCCATTGCACAGCTGAGTAAGCCAACTCTGATCTCGAAAGTACTGGACCTAAACCAAATGCGACTAAAGATGAGAGCACAAATGCTCCGGTTACATTTCCGGCGACAGTGAAGACTGCAATTTTTCTGCCCCAAGCAATGGCTCTGGCGATAACGAATAGAACACTTGGGCCAGGTGCCAAAATAATTATCATTGCCGCGACGATGTATTCAAAGATGCGGCTGGGGATGACCATGTCGGAATTCTACCTTGGGGAGTGCTAGCCCTAGAAAAGTGCGAGATTTAAGCGAAATGTGAATTAATTATGTTCGCCATCGCAAAGTTTTCGACCCTCTTCATCTTCTTCCAAATGTGAACAGGCGATGCTTCCATGCTCGAAGGCGGCGTCGCCGTAATGTTTGCGAAATGCTAGAGCCAGCAGTACACGTATATTCGTATCTGGATCAGATTTAATATTGAAGGCTCTAGCTGTACGGCTGACCGTATTCTCAATTACTTTTTCAGAATGTGAAGTTCGGCGGGCGATCGCTGAATTAGTTTTACCTTCACAAAGCAGTCCTAAGACTAATTTTTCAAAAGGATTAAGTTCGCGTGTGTTAAGAATTCTCTCTGGTGCCACGTTGGCCTCTCCGCCACTCCCATAGTGCTCCTTTCATTGTGCTCCTTTCCTGAGAGGCTACCAACCAGTACGCTGCGCCAATGGCCGAAATCATCAGCCGCCGCGAAGGCGAAGTTCAGATACTGACATTTAACCGTCCCACGAAAATGAATGCGCTTACTCGCGAGATGTATGCCGGTCTTGCAACTGGTTTAAATGAGGCTGCCGGCGACTTCGCAGTCAGAGCAGTGGTACTGACCAGTGAAGGTGATCATTTCACCGCCGGTAATGACATCGCAGATTTCTTAGCAAACCCACCAACTGGTCAAGATAGCGATGTCGCTCGCTTTCTTGGCTCACTCCTCGAATTTCCCAAGCCGTTAATTGCCGCCGTCAAAGGAAATGCCGTTGGTGTCGGAACGACAATGCTCTTGCATTGCGACGTTGTTATCGCTTCACCCAGTGCAAAATTCTCGATGCCATTTGCATCCCTGGGCTTAGTCCCTGAGGCAGGCTCAAGCTATCTATTTCCTCTTTTAGTCGGGTATCAAAGGGCTGCCAAAATTTTCTTCACCGGGGAAAGTTTTGACGCCGAAAGTGCGCAAGCCATGGGGCTAGTTGCATCGATTGCAGCAGACCCACTTACCGAGGCGCTAGATATAGCGAATCAAATTGCAAAAAATCCACCACAAGCGATGATAAATACCAAAGCGTTATTAAAGGCAAGCAAGCACGATGCAGTCGCAGCGGTCATGAAAGCAGAGTTTGAACTCTTCTCACTTGCTCTGCAATCAGATGAAGCGATGGAAGCATTTATGAACTTTATGGCAAAGAAAGGGAAGCAATGACAATCACCGGAGACCTATCAGGCAAGAAGATATTTATCACGGGCGGATCTCGTGGCATTGGCTTAGCGATCGCGCTCCGCGCAGCGCGCGACGGTGCCTCTGTTGCTATTGCTGCAAAGACATCTGATCCGAATCCAAAGCTGCCCGGCACGATTCATTCGGCGGCTGAAGAAATTCGTGCAGCCGGTGGCACAGCGCTACCGATCCAATGTGACTTACGTGATGAAGCACAAATCGCTGCTGCCGTATCGCAAGCCGCTGAAACCTTCGGTGGCATCGACATATTGATCAATAACGCCAGCGCAATCAACTTAACGCCAACAGAGGCAACGCCTGCTAAGCGCTTTGACTTAATGTTTGATGTAAATGTGCGCGGTACTTTTCTTACATCTCAAGCGGCAATCCCGCACTTGCGCTCATCGGCTGAAGCTGGACGCAACCCCCATATTTTGAACTTATCGCCCCCGCTTTCAATGAAGGCTAAATGGTTCCAACATCACGTTGCCTACACGATGGCGAAGTATGGAATGTCTATGTGTGTTCTGGGAATGTCGGAGGAATTTAGAAAGACTGGGATTGCGGTAAATGCGCTCTGGCCACGTACCGCAATTGACACTGCGGCGCTACAAATGATTCCAGGAATTGATACCGCAACATGTCGCACACCGGAAATTTTGGCAGATGCCGCATATGTAATTTTGAATCGTGCTTCTAATGATTGCACTGGAAACTTCTTCGTTGACGATGAAGTGTTGGCATCAGTTGGCGTCACAGATCTAGAAAAGTATTCTGTGGTCCCCGGAACGACGGATTTCCTTCTTGACTTCTTCCTCGATTAATAATTACCGCGAAGTTCTAAATCTACTTAAAAACCGACCGAGTGATCTAGAGACTTTTACAACCTATGCTCCTGAGCAGCGGTTTATTACGGCTCATGTAGGTGATGAGAATTTAAGTTTTTCAGTTGCCGATGAAGACGGATCCATCTTTGCTATGGCACTTGGCGAAGATCCAGTAATTCTTCCTTGCGACCGGCTGTCTACAACACTAAATGTAAAAGTAGATCTCACAAAATATGTGCATCGAGTAAATTGGGATTTCTATTCAATAGATACCGACTCTTTTATTTCAGGTAAGCAAGCTGAGATTTGCATAGATGAGTCAGAGATTACAGATCTACTAAAGGGGCATGCTAGAAAATCATCGGTATGGCCAGGCAACGATGAAGTTATTTTGTGGGGTGGTAAGAGAATCGACGGCCAGCTCGTCTCTGTCGGCGCTTTAGTTCAGTGGCGCACAGGACAGGTAATGTTCGCATCGATTGCAACACATACTGATTACCGAGGCAAAGGTTTGGCTCAAGAGTTGGTGAGAGAAATGTTGACATCAGTTGCAGCGCAAGGGATTTCACACGTTGGATTAGGGGTATTTGCATTAAACGCTAGCGCTAAGCGTGCGTATGAAAAGGTTGGATTCAATTTAGTAAATGAGTTCAGTTCTTACGCAATTAGATAGACTTGGGTAACTCTTTTTTATCAAACCGATTGGAATTAATTTTGAACCTAGAATTAAATGGAACAAATGTCATTTCTGAGTCAGAGCGATCCGGAAAGGCATCATCGCTCTTCTGGCCCTGGTGTGGAGCAAATGTATCTCTCCTAGCGCTTTCATATGGTTCATTTTTTCTTGGATTTGGAATCTCATTCTGGCAAGCAACAGCGGCGGCCTTTATCGGCACGATACTTTCATTTCTTTTAGTTGGCTTTAGTTCACTTGCAGGAAAGCGATCTTGGCAAGCAACAGCGGCGGCCTTTATCGGCACGATACTTTCATTTCTTTTAGTTGGCTTTAGTTCACTTGCAGGAAAGCGATCTAACGCTCCGACTATGGTGCTATCGCGTGCCACCTTTGGAATCAAGGGAAATATTGTTCCTGGATTTCTCTCATATCTAATATTTGTTGGTTGGGAAACTGTCTTGGTTTCCTTGGCAACGCTAGCCACCGGAACGATCTTGGTGCGATTAGGCGATATCGATCGTGATTTGGCGATGGTGCTAGGTTTTGTTATAGCTGCTGCTCTGACAATTTACGGGGGAGTACTTGGTCATGGCGTGATCATGCGCTTACAAAAATATCTAACGATCGTTACCGTCATGGCAACGATTCTTTATATTGTTTTGACCGTTGCTTCC
Organism: Actinomycetota bacterium; assembly: GCA_947490845.1. Lineage (GTDB taxonomy): Bacteria > Actinomycetota > Actinomycetes > Nanopelagicales > Nanopelagicaceae > Planktophila. The sequence continues at coordinate 23,730 of CANLHI010000005.1, forward strand.
GTTAATTGGAGCGCAGTCTCTGCGATTCCTGCAGGAAACTTACAAGGATTTATTGGCGCATTGATATTTGGAATTACAGGTATTGGACTGGGCTGGGTAAATTCGGCAGCAGATTATTCACGGTACCTGCCACGCACAACATCTAGTCGCTCAGTTATCGGTTGGACTGTCTTAGGCGCCTCGATTGTTCCGATAGGTCTAGTTACATATGGCGCTTTGCTGGCTGGCAGTGATCCTAAGTTGGCGGAGGCAATAGCCATGGATCCGATCGGTGCACTCACAACTTTGCTTCCAACTTGGTATTTAGCAATCTTTGCCCTAATCGCAATTCTAGGTTTAGTAGGTGGTGCGATTCTGGATCTGTATTCATCAGGTTTAACTCTGATATCTGTTGGACTTCCAATCAAGCGCCACATAGCTGCCAGCATTGATGGTGCAATCATGCTAGCCGGAACCATTTACATAGTCTGGGTAGCAGATAACTTCTTCTATCCGTTCCAGGGGTTCTTGATAACTCTCGGTGTGCCTATCGCAACCTGGTCAGCGATTTTTGTTACTGATGTGTTGTTGCGTCGCAAGCCATTTGTTGAATCAGACCTTTTCTCTGCCACCGGTCGCTATGGCATTTGGAATTGGCGCCCTTTAATGATCATGGCTATTGGTTCTATTGTTGGCTGGGGATTTGTTACCAATACATTTGCTAGTTGGTTATCTTGGCAGGGCTACTTACTATTCTTAATTGGCGGCAAAGAGGGACCTTGGGCTTTTGCCAACGTTGGGGTGCTTTTTGCTCTGGCTATTGGTTCGATCGGGCACTTTTTATTCTCGCGCTCTACTATCGCAAAGCAAGAGAGCGTTTAAGCCAGAGATAACCAATTAGCCCTGAGATAAGCGCAGAAATTATTAGACCGGCCTTAACATCGCCTTGAATTATTTCACTTTCTATTGCTACCTCTGAAATAACTAGGGCAACGGTGAGACCCATGCCAGCCAAAGCGCCGACACCTGCAATTTCGGTAAAGCGAAGATCCTTTGGCAAGGATGCGAGGCTTATCTTTATTGCAATCCAGGCAAATAAAGTTATCCCAATAATCTTTCCAATAATGCGCGCTGCGATAAGAGATGTTGCAGTGGATGAAGTTAGCGAATCGACTGAGATTCCTTGGGATAACTTGGAGATTACATAGACGGGGATAACAAAAAAAGTACATATTGGTGAAAGGAAACCAATAACTTTAGAGACTGGGAATTTCGGGATTAGCGCCAAGGCGGCTCCAACTGCTGCAGCACCTAGAGTCGAAGCGCTATGGATCAGATCTAACTTATCGCCATAGAAGATGGCCAGAACAATTAGTGAGAAGAGATCATCTGCAACTGCCAGCGTTAGAAGAAATATCCTGGCTGCCGGATTTGCAGCTTTACCGAGAAGAGCAAAGACTCCAAGTGCTAGTGCAAGATCGGTGGGCATTGCAGTTGCCCAGGCTGGACTTCCTGGGTTGAGCGCTAAAAATATTACGGCGGGCACAATCATGCCGCCAAGAGCTGCAAAGGTAGGCAGAACAATCTGCTTAGGATGGCTGAGCGTCGATGTTATCTCTAACCCGATAAAGAGAAAGAAAACTGCGATCAAGAGATCAAGGAACATGTTGGTAAGAGTACAAGAAATACGAGAGGCCCCGCCGATTTGTCGACGAGGCCTTTCGTAAATTCGATTTAGATATCGAAATAGAGTTCGAACTCTGCTGGATGTGGACGCAAGCGAACGTAATCAACTTCGTTCTTTCGCTTCCATTCGATCCATGTTGAGATGAGGTCTTCTGTGAAGACTCCACCCTTTGTAAGGAATTCGTGATCCTTCTCGAGGCTATCAAGAACAGCATCAAGTGATCCTGGAACTTGTGGGATAGCGGCAGCTTCTGCGCCTTCGAGTTCGTAGAGATCCTTATCAACTGGGGCAGGTGGTTCGATCTTATTTACGATTCCATCGATACCGGCCATAAGCATTGCAGCGAATGCTAGGTATGGGTTTGATGATGGATCAGGGCAACGGAACTCAATTCGTTTCGCCTTTGGTGATGAACCAGTAATTGGAATACGGATACAAGCAGAACGGTTACGCGCTGAGTAAACAAGGTTTACTGGAGCTTCATAACCTGGAACTAAGCGACGGTATGAGTTGACAGTTGGGTTAGTAAAGATGAACCAGTAATTGGAATACGGATACACGCCGAACGGTTACGCGCTGAGTAAACAAGGTTTACTGGAGCTTCATAACCTGGAACTAAGCGACGGTATGAGTTGACAGTTGGGTTAGTAAATGCCAGAAGTGATGGAGCGTGCTTTAAGAGTCCGCCGATATACCAACGTGCCATATCGGAGAGATCTCCATATGTTCCTGCTTCGAAGAACAGTGGCTTGCCATCTTTCCAAAGTGATTGGTGGACGTGCATACCTGATCCGTTATCTCCGAAGAGTGGCTTTGGCATAAATGTCGCTGTCTTGCCGCCTTCCCAGGCAACGTTGCGAATGATGTATTTAAACTTCATCAATTCATCACCAGCGCTTAGGATGTCTGTAAAGCGGTAGTTAATTTCCATCTGTCCTGCAGTACCAACTTCGTGGTGAGAGCGCTCCAGCAGTACCAACCTCGTGGTGTGAGCGCTCAACAAGTAGTCCAGCGCGTCCAAGTTCCATAACCATTTCATCGCGCAGATCTGCAAACTGATCTGTTGGTGAAACTGGGAAATACCCACCCTTGATGCGGGTGCGGTAACCACGGTTTGGTGTTCCATCTGGATCTGCGACGATGCCGGTATTCCAAGCACCTTCGTAAGAATCGATGTGGTGGTATGACTCGTTAATTCCAGTGCTGAAGCGAACTGCATCGAAAACATAGAACTCGGCTTCAGGTGCGAAGAACGCCTGATCTGCGATACCAGTTGACTTCAAATAATCAACAGCCTTTGCAACTACTCCACGAGGATCACGTGAGTAAGGAGTGTTATCTGATGGATTGTGCACAGAGAAGAGAATCACAAGAGTCTTTTCGTGGCGGAACGGATCGATAAATGCTGAAGATGGAATAGGCAGCAACTTCATATCGGATTCGTGAATTGATTGGAAGCCACGGATTGATGAACCATCGAACATCAAGCCATCGGTGAAAACGGCTTCGTCGAATGATTCAACCGGAACGTTGAAGTGGTGTTGGATTCCTGGAAGATCGGTAAAACGAACATCAACTAATTTTACATCTTCTTTTTTAATGTAAGCAAAAACTTCTGCTGAGTTTTTAAACATTTGAGCGAGCTCCTCGTGTCTTCGAAATTATTCGAGAGTAAGGCGGAATTTTCACATCTGCCAGTTTTACTCGGGCCTCAACTTTGAGAGCGACCGATCTAGGTAAACCCTAAGACTTCTATGGCGTTTTGGCATAACTGGTGTGTTACATCCATGTAAAACCTGCAGCTCTTGGGCCGATTCAGTAGGCTCGCCCGCATGAAACATGAGATCAGTTTGGGCCGCCGCTTGCTCGGGCTCACCATCGACTGGCTCATGTGTTACGCGATCGCCCTTGGCCTATTGGGCGAAGGTGGCCTAACTTTGCTGGTCTTCTTTATTGAGGTCCTGGTTTTGACCAGTTTTGGGGGAGCAACCGCAGGTCATCGGATTGTGGGGCTAAAGGTAGTTCGCTTTACTGATGGTGGCGCACCTTCGCCAGTCCAGGCGCTCATAAGAACGGTCTTATTAGTCCTTGTTGTAACTGCAATTACCTACGATGAAAACGGCCGTGGGATTCACGAGCGGCTTAGCGGAACTGCATTGCTTGATCTGCGTAAAAAAAAGTTTAGCGCTTAGGAACGCGAACGCCCTTTGGCATTGGTCCTTTTGGAATTGGAAGAGACATTCCGCCAACAGCCTTAAAGCGCGCACGAACTTCACGCATTTGATGCGCCGATAACTTCTTCGGCAACTTAGCGACATGCTTCTGTAATTTACGAATCGGAACTTGGCCTGAGCTATCTCCAACCATGATCTCGATGACTGGCACACCCGGTGCAAAACGCTCAGCTTTCTTTCGCTCATCCTGCAACATAATTCTCACTGCTTGGGTTCCTTCACCGGTTAAAACTATTCCGGCGCGACCGATGCTGCGATGGACCATATCTTGATTCTTGGTCACTGCAACTGCAGGAGTTGTAACCCAACCTTTACGAATTGCCATCAGAACGCTGGCTCCGGCACCGATCTGTCCTTCGATTGAAACATAGGCAGCCGATCCAGCGATACGAGTAAAGAAAAACATCGCGGCAAGAACTGCAACAGGAAGTGAGACAAAACCGAGATAAATAGGATGACCGACGGTGATTCCAATTGCGATACCTATTGCCCAAGTGATTGCAAAGACACCAAAGATGCCGGCGCCAATCCATGGCTTTACTGATTTGGTTACAGAGTAAGCATCACGGAAAGTTTTGAAGCGGACCTTTTTAATCTTCGGCTCTTTCGCCTTATTTCTATTAAACATGTCTTTAGTTTAGGGGAGCGGGCGCCGTACCACCAAGACGAGCGGGCGCCCAGCGTTGACCAGCATGGTTATCTGGGTATTTACCTTGTACTTCATGAAGTAGGTCAAGAAGTGTCTCGCGCAATAACTTCTCACCAGCATCAACATCGCTGCCCTTTTCGAATATAAGTGGTTCACCAAAAGTTACAAAAATTGGGGTTTTCCTGCGGCGAAGATCTCGCTTTACTCCCTTGGTCCAAATTCTTTGTGAGCCCCATACGATCGTTGGAATAACTGGGACACCCGAACCCATCGCAAGTCGGACTGCACCAGATTTCAACTCCTTTATTTCAAAACTTCTTGAAATTGTGCCTTCTGGAAAAATCCCAATAACTTCGCCAGCGCGAAGAGCGCGCAGCGCTGCAACAAATGAGGCCGAACCGCTGCTGCGATCTACATTTATATGATGCATGCCGCGCATCAATGGTCCAGCTAATTTGTTATCGAAAATTTCCTTCTTAGCCATAAAGCGGACTAGTCGACCTGAAGGCAGTGCGGCGGTGCCGATCAACGCGAAATCCAAATATCCGATGTGATTCATCGCCAGAATGGCGCCACCTTTGCGTGGAACATTTGCTTCGCCATTAAATGTAAATTTCAGGCCGAGGTATTTCCAAAAAGTCTTTAAGGCAATAATTACTGGGGGATAGACAACTTCAGCCATGGGTCGATCCCTGTGTGGCGCGTGCTTCTTGCGCTTGCTTATAAAGCTTTCCTGCACGATAGCTGGAACGAACTAATGGTCCGCTCATAACACCGAGGAAACCAACAGCGGTTGCTTCATCACTGAGTTCGACGAACTCTTCAGGCTTAACCCAACGTTCAACCGGGTGATGCTTATTGGTTGGACGTAAGTACTGTGTAATTGTGATTAAGTCACAACCTGCGGCGTGTAAGTCAACAAGGGCTTGCGAAACTTCTTCGCGAGTTTCACCAAGTCCCAAGATCAGGTTGGATTTGGTAACCAAACCGAAATCGCGCGCCATCCCGATTACTTGCAAGGACTTTTCATAGGTAAAGGCAGGTCGAATGCGCTTGAAAATTCGTGGCACAGTTTCAAGGTTGTGGGCAAATACTTCTGGTTGTGTTTCAAAAATCTGGTTTAGTAGCTCGGACTTGGCATGAAAATCTGGTGCCAACATTTCTACGCCACAACCTGGATTTAATTCATGTACTTGGCGAATTGTTTCGGCATACAACCAAGCACCTTCATCGGGTAGATCATCTCTGGTTACACCTGTGATGGTTGCATATCGCAGCCCCATGGCCTTTACAGATTCAGCTACCTTGCGTGGCTCTTCGCGATCAATAGGCAGCGGTTTGCCAGTGTCGATATTACAAAAATCACAACGACGAGTGCAGCGATCACCACCGATTAAGAAAGTTGCTTCTTTATCTTCCCAGCATTCGAAAATATTTGGACAGGCGGCCTCTTGGCAAACAGTATGCAGGCCTTCGCTCTTAACTAGTGAGCGCAATCTGGTGTATTCAGGACCCATATTGGCGCGCGTCTTAATCCATTCTGGCTTACGTTCTATCGGAGTTTCGGTGTTGCGTGCTTCGATGCGAAGTAATTTGCGGCCATCGGGAGCGATCGTCATGCGCTTACCTTACCCAGTGCTTCGATTAGATACTTCTCAACAGCAGCGGTTACCTCAGAGATATCAATCTCGCGCTCTAATTCGATAGCCATGGAAGTCACATCAGCATCATTTATGCCACAAGGAACTATTTGGCCAAAGGCTGAGAGGTCGGGGCAGACATTGAGTGCAAAGCCATGCATGGTCACACCAGATGCCACCCTGATACCAATTGCAGCGATCTTGCGGTCACCTTTAATATCACTAACCCAAACACCAGATCGGTCATCTATTCGTATCGCGTTTATTCCGAAATCTGCACAAACTTTTATCAGCGCACCTTCTAAGGTATGGACAAATCCCACTAATTCAGTTGGCTTCAATAATTTCACAATTGGATATCCAACTAACTGTCCAGGACCATGCCAAGTAATTCGCCCGCCGCGGTCAACGTCAACAACCGGGGTGCCATCTGTTGGTCTTTCGAAATCTTGGGTGCGCTTGCCGGCCGTGTAAACCGAAGGATGTTCAAGAAGTATCAAAGTATTTGGACGCTGGCCGGTGACCACTTCTGAATGGAAAGTCCGTTGTAATTCAAGTGCGTCTTGGTAATCCATCAGGCCCCTGTGATTTAACGCAATATTCACAGACAACTTTTCAGTGGTGATAGGCGTTTGTAGTGGCACAGGTACAGCGTAAAGGTAGGCTGTTCTCCTAGCGAATTCCGCTCATATACGCCCCGAAAGGCTTACATATCGTGACTCTCCAACACGCCCAAAAGAACCGTAAACCATTTGCCATCGCCATGTTGGTGGTCATCGCCTGGATAGTGATCACAGGTATTTTTGGACCGCTCTTCGGCAAGTTAACGTCCGTCCAAGAGAATAACAACTCTTCCTTCCTGCCCAAAGGTGCTGAAGCGACCTTGGCTGCAGACCAAATCAAAGATTTCTCTTCGCAAGACTCATTTAACTTTCCAGCGTTAGTTCTCTTTGAAGGAACTTTTACTCCTGCAACGCTAGCTGCGGTTAGTGATCATGTCACCAAAGTTGGAGATTTAACTTTGGCCGATACGACAGCGAAGATTTCAGATTATTTAGCCCCTGGCCAAGTGATAAGTGTATTTCCGGCCGCAGATGGAAAAGCACTTCTTGCAATTATTCCACTTGATGGAAATGCAATTTCAAAATTATTACCAAATGATGAACCTGTACTCCCTGCAGCGATTGAAGCGCTGAGAGAAGACATCAAGCCGATCGCCGAAGCCAATGGATTTACGCCGTATGTAACTGGACCTGGCGGATTATTAGGCGATCTTTTTGGAGCATTCGGTTCGATCGACTCAACTTTGCTCCTTACGACACTGGCAGTGGTTGCCATTATCTTAATTTTTGTATATCGGTCTCCAGTCCTTTGGATTATTCCTTTACTGTCTTCACTATTTGCGCTCTCAACTGCCGGCGGCATCATTTATCTCTTAGCTAAAAACGATATCCTTGACGTGGATGGGCAATCGCAGGGAATTCTTTCGGTATTAGTTATTGGTGCTGCAACAGATTATGCGCTCTTACTTATCGCCCGTTATCGCGAAGAATTGCACTTCACTGATAATCGATTCGTAGCGATGCGCGCAGCGTATAAAGGCGTTTGGGAGCCAATTCTTGCCTCTGGTTCAACAGTTGCAATCTCACTTTTGATTTTGCTATTTAGCCAATTAACAAATACCGCAAGCCTTGGACCTATTGGTGCTATCGGAATCGTTGTCTCGATGATCACTATTTTGACACTCCTGCCAGCGCTGCTCTTGCTATTTGGCCGCTGGATATTCTGGCCACGTGTGCCAGAAAATGATGGTGACGATCATGTTTTATCCGGGCTTTGGGCAAAGGTCGCAAATTCAATTGGAAAAAATCCTCGCAAGGCATGGGTTATAACTGGAGTTATTCTCTTGGCATTTGCTGCGACTTCCACGACTTTAAAAACTGATGGACTTGGCACCGTTGATTCATTCACAGGTAATCCCGAATCTGTCGTCGGCCAGAAAATCCTCGAAACACATTTCCCAGGTGGTGAAGGTGATCCAACTCAGGTTGTGGTTGATGTAAATAAGATTGCTGCAGTTACCGCTGCGATAAGGAACGCGCCTGGTGTCACAGATGTAACACCGATGCTCGATGGCATGTTAATTCCTGGTCAGCCAACGCCTGAAATGAAGATCGTAAATGGACGCGCGATTCTAAATGTGACGCTAAATAAGGTTCCAGATAGCGTTGAGGCAGGCAATGACATTCCGAAGATTCGCGAGCTTGCTAAGGGAGCGGATTCAACTGCCTTGGTAGGCGGAACTAGCGCCGTGTATTTTGATGTGCGCGCGGCAAATGATCGCGATAATAAGACGATCATTCCAATTATTTTGTTGGTAATTACTCTGATCTTGGGCTTATTGTTGCGCAGCATAGTGAGCGCAATTGTTCTTTTGGGAACAGTCGTTCTAAGTTATTTTGCAACGCTCGGTGTTTGTGCTCTTGTCTTTAATCACGTATTTGGTTTTGCAGGTGGCGATAACTCATTCCCTCTCTTTGCCTTTATATTCTTGGTCGCACTTGGTATCGACTACAACATCTTCCTGATGACTCGCGTACGTGAAGAAAGTACCAAGATCGGAACCCGTGCTGGTGTCATAAAGGGCGTGACGGTTACGGGCGCCGTTATTACTTCTGCCGGTGTTGTGCTTGCTGCAACATTCGCAGTTCTTGGTCTGCTTCCTCTAGTACCGCTGGCGCAACTTGGTTTCGCAGTCGCCTTTGGCGTGCTTCTAGATACCATCATTGTTCGCTCAATCTTGGTGCCTGCTCTTGTTCACGAGATTGGCCCAAAGATCTGGTGGCCTTCTAAATTGCAAAACAAGTAAATCCACTTCATTAGATGTACTTAGTCATTGGGGCAGGTCTCGCAGGTCTTAGCGCGGCGCTGACGCTGCAAGAGGCCGGCCACGCGGTGACGGTAATTGATGGGGCAGACAGAGCTGGCGGACGAATTTCTACCGATGTAATCGATGGATTTATTTTGGATCGCGGCTTTCAGTTAATTAATCTAAATTATCCGGAAGTTAAGCGACTTGGTCTTTCGACAGAGTTAGATTTTAGAATCGCGCCTCGAACGGTAGGTGTTTGTAGCGGAAATAAAAGGGTTGTGATTGGTGATCCGCGACAGGCACCGCTTTCAGCCTTCTCATCAAAGATCGGCACTTTAAGAGAGAAACTTTCCTTTCTCAAATACCTGGCCACTAAGCCTGCAGCGAATGAAGATGTTCAAAATCATCTCTTGCGTTGTGGCACTGGAGGGCTTTATGACAAGGTGCTGAAGCCATTTCTGCAAGGTGTTTTTCTAACCGATCCATCACAAGTAAGTGCAGTGGTCGGTCGTGAATTAATTGGAAGTTTTATATCGGGGAAATCAGGAATACCGGCTAAAGGTGTAGGTGTTTTTTCAGAAACTCTAGCAAAGAGGGTAATTGATCTGCGCTTAAATACCCAGGTTGAAGAGGTTCGCGGCAATCGCATCCTGACAAACCAAGGTGAGATAGTCGCAACCAAGATTATCCTGGCAACTGATTTAACCACCGCAGCACAATTACTAAATGCCGATCAAGTATCACCACTAATCCGATCAACAACTTGGTATCACGTTGCCGTGGATGCGCCATCTGATAGTTCTGAATTGATATTAGATGCTGATCATCGAGGACCGGTGGTTAATTCACTGGTTATCTCAAATCTTTCAAAGAATTATGCTCCTGCGGGTCAAAATTTAATCTCTTCAACCACGGTTACACATGCATCCGAATCAGAAGTAAGGCGCCATCTGGCTTTGATGTGGGGGAGTTCGACTGAGAATTGGCGGCTGATTGCAAAGTATGAAATAAATTCTGCGCTACCGCTCTTTGCTCCCGGTAAAACTAAAGCCACGAGTTCGAAATTTAGTGATGTTATTTACCTTGCTGGAGATTATCTATCTGCACCATCACAAAACGGTGCGCTAGCGTCTGGCCGACTTGCGGCGCTGGAATTAATGCTCGACGAGGGCTTGTAGCGCTGTTGAAATGTGTGGATAGTCCCAATTAAATTCCGCCTGCGTTAATACGGTTGGCATTACTTTCTTCGAGCCAAGGACTTCACTTGCAAAGCCGCCGAGTCCGATCTTTAACGCAATTGCAGGCGCTGGGAAAAGAGCGGGACGCTTCATTGCTCTTGCAAGGGCTGCGGTAAATTCTTGATTTGTAACTGGATTGGGCGAAGTTAAATTGACTGGACCCGAAATGTTTTTCTCGAGTGAGAAGATAATTGCGCGAACAACATCGTGCAGGGTAATCCAAGACCACCATTGTTTTCCCGAACCTAGCTTTCCACCAAGACCAAATCTAAAGAGAGGAAGCATCCGACCGAGTGCGCCACCGGTTGGGTCTAATACAAGTCCGGTACGGAGTTTGACGGTGCGAACATCGCCAGCCAAGTCCGCTGCCGCTTCCCATTCGCGGCAGACCGCGGCGAGGAAGTCGTTGCCAGATGAATCACTTTCAACAATTGCGCGATTTCCAGAATCGCCATACCAGCCAATTGCGCTGGCGCAAATAAACACTTCTGGCTTTACTTCAGCAACTGCATTCGCGATTGCAGTTGTTCCAAGTAGGCGTGAGTTTAGAATCTCAGCTTTGAATTTTTTTGACCACCGCTTATCACTTACTCCGACACCGGCTAGATGAATCACGGCATCAACGCCACGCAGCGCCTCTATATCTACATAACCAGTCTTTGGATCCCACTGAATTTCATCAGAAGATACTGTGGCGCGACGGACCAGGCGTTGCACAGTGTGACCTTCAGATTTTAAGTGACCAACGAGTGCGCTTCCGATTAGCCCAGATGCACCTGTAATTGCGATACGTTGCGGAACGCTCATTTACCTTAGAGTCCTAAATCTGATTCGAATGCTCCACCTTCAAGGCGCTCTTTCAAAGTAACTAAGAAGCGGGCCGCATCTGCGCCATCGACAACGCGATGATCGTATGAAAGAGCTAAATAAACCATCGAGCGGATTGCAATTGTTTCGCCGCCGTCTTCACCCTTAACAACCATTGGTCGCTTAACAATCGCGCCTAATCCAAGAATGGCAACCTGTGGCTGATTAATGATTGGTGTGTCAAAGAGCGCACCGCGGCTGCCGGTGTTGGTAAGAGTAAATGTGCCACCACCTAGTTCATCCGGGGTCACTTTATTTTCGCGAGTGCGTGCTGCTAGATCAGAAATCTTTCGAGCAATTCCACCCATATTTAAATCACCGGCGCTATGAATTACTGGGACAAGCAGTCCACGTTCAGTATCTACTGCTATGCCAAGGTGTTCTGTGCCGTGATAAATAATTTGGTCACCCTCAACAGATGAATTTAGAACCGGATGTTGCTTGAGAGCTTCGCATGTTGCTACGGCGAAGAAAGGCAAGAAGGATAACTTCACACCCTCACGCGCCTCAAAAGTCGCCTTCGCGCGATCGCGCAAACGAGCAATCTTTGTTACATCTACCTCAATAACGGTGGTTAATTGCGCGCTAACTTGTAGCGATTCGACCATGCGTGCAGCAATTACTTTGCGAAGACGAGACATTGTCACTGTCGTTCCACGAAGTGGTGAGACCGCAACAATTGCTGGACGTTTAGATTGTGCAGCGGGTGCTGGCGCAGATGAAGCAGGAGCACTGGTAGCCGGACGCGCAGATTCAACATCTTCCTTGCGAATTCTTCCGCCAACGCCTGTGCCTTTAATGCTTGCTAAATTTACGCCGAGCTCAGATGCTAACTTGCGAACAATTGGGGTTACATAAGCATCAAGTGGTTGCGAAACTGGAGCCGAGGCAACTGGAGCAGGTGCAACAACTGGAGCAGCAACAACTGGAGCAGGAGTAGGAATCGCTGCTGCAACAACTGGCGCAGCAACAACAGGAGTTAGTGCTGCAACTGGTGCTGAACCACTTGTGCCAATAACTGCAAGGCGTGCACCGACTGGGACAGTTGTGTCTACTGGTACATCAATTGAAATAATTGTGCCTGCAACCGGAGATGGAATCTCGGTATCAACTTTGTCAGTTGAAACTTCAAGTAATGCTTCATCAACTGCAACGCTATCCCCGACACCCTTTAGCCAGCGCGTAACAGTACCTTCGCTAACGCTTTAGTGCTTCATCAACTGCAACGCTATCCCCGACACCCTTTAGCCAGCGGGTAACAGTACCTTCGCTAACGCTTTCTCCAAGTGCGGGCATGGTAATAATTGTTCCGGCAGTGCTATTTGAAGCCGGCGCTGCTGGAGGGGGAGTAACAGGAGCAACTGGCGCTGCGACAACGGGTGCAACAGGAGCTGCAGCAACTGGAGCCGCTGGAGCCGGAGCACTTGCTTGCGCTGCGCCATCAGCAATGATTGCAAGTTCGGCACCGACTGGAACGGTTTGATCAATACCCACAACAATTTTTTGCAGAATTCCCGCCACAGGTGAAGGGATTTCAGTATCGACTTTATCGGTTGATACTTCAAGGAGTGGTTCATCCATTGCGACGTGGTCACCTTCGGACTTTAACCAACGTGTGACAGTTCCTTCGCTGACGCTTTCACCAAGCGCTGGCATTGTTACTGAGAAAGTCATAGCTTCTTCCTTTTCCTTATTACCGTTGGATTGGTCATTTAATTTTTTATGGGATTAACCGTGCGCGTGAAGTGGTTTGCCTGCAAGTGCCATATGCGCTTCACCCATTGCTTCGGAAAGCGTTGGGTGCGCATGAATGAGAGGTGCTACATCGCCTGCAAATGCCTCCCAATTAAAAATTAACTGCGCTTCGGCCAGAAGTTCGCCAACGCGCGATCCAACCATATGGATTCCGAGAACCGGTCCATTCTTTTGCGATACTAATTTGATTGAACCAGCAGTTCGCAAAATTTGAGCTTTACCGTTTCCGGCTAAGTCATAGTTAAGTTCGACCACGTCATGCCCACGCTCTTTTGCTTGCGCTGTCGTTAAGCCAACAGAGGCAACCTCTGGCTCTGAGTAAGTAACGCGTGGAACACCGTCATAATTAATTGGACGAGGATTTAACCCAGCGATCTCTTCGGCAACCAATATTCCCTCACCAAAACCGACGTGTGCTAATTGAAGGGTTGGAATTAAATCTCCAACAGCCCAGATTCCTGGAACATTTGTGCGACATTTGTTATCGACCAATACATATCCGCGATCCATGGTGATGCCTTGCTCTTCATAACCCAAATTGGCTGAAACTGGACCGCGTCCGACGGCTACGAGCAGCACTTCGGCGGTGAAGGTTTTGCCATCTTCCAAAGTAATAGTTACGCCATCTGCGGTAACGGCATGAGATTTGAAGCGAACTCCAAGTTCAAAGTTGATACCGCGCTTGCGATAGGCGCGCTCTAATTGCTTGCTAGATGATTCATCTTCCAGGGCAACCAAATGTGACAGACCTTCGATGATAGTTACCTCAGCACCAAAAGATTTCCAAACAGATGCGAATTCGCAACCGATTACTCCGCCACCGAGAACAATTACGCTCTTTGGTACATATTCCATTTTGATGGCATGTTCGGATGTGATGACTTTCTTTCCATCAATTTCTAAGCCAGGCAAGGTTCGTGCATATGATCCAGTTGCCAAAACTATGTTCTTGCCGGTGTAGCGAACGCCATTTACTTCAACGGTATCTTTCGCTACTAATTTTCCATGGCCTTCAATGTAAGTAATGCTGCGCGACTTAACCAAACCCTGCAAGCCCTTATGCAGTTTAGAAATCACACCATCTTTATATGAATTAACGCCGGTCATATCTATTGAGTTAAATGTGGCATTTATGCCAAAGTGACTGGCATCGCGTGTTCCATCGGCGATCTCGCCAGCGTGCAGGAGGGCTTTAGTTGGAATACATCCGCGGTGTAAACAGGTTCCGCCAAGCTTGTCTGCTTCGACTAGGGCAACTGATAATCCAAGTTGGGCGCCGCGTAGTGCTGCCGCGTAACCGCCGCTACCGCCGCCTAAAATTACTAGATCAAAGTTGGACACCTGTGCGCGCTCCTTCATAAACTTCTCGCTCGTTGAGCCTATCTTGCCAGTTTTGCCCTGTGATTACTAAACGCCTGCCGCCTGGGCCAGCGCCACTAGTGATCTAAGTGCGATGCCTGTGCCACCGACTGGGGTGTAACCGTAGGCTTCACCTTCGTTATAGGCAGGACCTGCGATATCTAAGTGTAACCAAGGTAACTCTGGTGAAATGAATTCTTTGAGGAATAGTCCGGCAACCATCATGCCGCCCATTCGCTCACCGATATTTGCCATATCAGCAACTGGTGAATCAAGTGATGCTCGCAATTCAACGGGCAGTGGCATAGGCCAGAAAGCTTCGCCAGCGGATTTAGTAATTGCAAAGAAGTGATCGCTGAATTCTTGGTTATTTGTCATGATCGCACTTGTGCGAGTGCCAAGTGCAACAACTTGGGCACCCGTCAAAGTTGCAACGTCGATGATGCCATCTAAGTTCTTATTCTCTTGTGCCTTTACTAAAGCATCGCCTAAAACTAAACGTCCTTCTGCATCTGGATTTAGAACTTCAATTGTTTTTCCACCATACATTGTGATGATGTCGCTGGGACGGGTCGCGTTATCGCTGACCATATTTTCGGCCAAGGGCGCGTAACAATCGATAGCTACCGGAATTTTCAATAACGCGATCGCGATAGTTGCAGCGCAAACAGCAGCCGCTCCAGACATATCTGATTTCATCGCTTCCATGCCCGCGGCTGGCTTTAACGCTAAGCCACCAGTATCGAAGGTAATTCCCTTACCGACATAGGCGTAACTCTTTTTGGCCTTAGCTTTAACTGGCGTGTAAGAAATTTGCAGAAGACGTGGCGGATTGGCCGAGCCTTGGCCGACCGCCGTGATTCCACCGTAACCCTTGCTCTTCAATTGCGAATCGTTCATGACCGTAACCTTTAGGCCAATGGCCGAACCGCCAACTTTCTTTACCAAGTCGGCGATCTCTTTGCAAAATGAATCTGGGGTTAGGTGACTTGGGGGAGTGTTTATCAAATCTCTAACTAGACAGGTGTACTCGCCAATAATCGCAGCGCTCTTTACCGCCTCTTTCGCTTCCGCCTTTTTTGCAAGTGCCGAATGGATTGTCACTGATTTCAAACTTGCTTGGCGATTTACCATTGAATCAACGCGAAATTTATTAAATGAATATGCGCCAAGAAGTGCTCCTTCGGCAATCGCTGCGATAGTTGCAGCCTTCTTAGCCGGCAAAGAAAATGTGGCGCTGGCATTACCTGCCAGAGCTCTGGCGGCAGCACCTGCTGCACGACGTAAGGTCTCATCTGAGAAAGTGGACTTATTTTCTCCTAGTCCGGTAAATACCAACAGCTTTGTTGCGCTACCAGGGATTTTAATTACTTCATCAGCGTTTCCCGTGGCCCCTATATCAGAGAGAGTTGCCTGTAACTTCTTAGTGTCGAGTGCGATATCTCCACTTTCGATTACCAAAGCGCCTTGCCCCTTTTTGGATGGTGTTTTAAAAGAGAGGCCAACAACTAGAATCTCATCTTTTACGATTCCATCTGATAGGTGCAGGGCGGTCATCAAATCTCCTTTAAGGGGCTATACAAATCCAACATACTTTTGGGCTTGGGTAAGTGTAAGTTGTTGCCATGAAAAATTCACCACTTGCCGAGAGGCATATCAACCTTTCTGCCAAGATGGCCGATTTTGGCGGCTGGCTGATGCCAATTGAATATCCAGGCGCAGGCGTATTAGCCGAGCATACCGCGGTCCGTTGGCTCATGCCAATTGAATATCCAGGCGCAGGCGTATTAGCCGAGCATACCGCGGTCCGTGAGCGGGTTGGCATATTTGATGTTTCGCATTTGGGAAAGGTGAGCGTAAAGGGATCTGGCGCACTGCAATTCTTAAATTCAGTTTTCACCAACGATTTGGAAAGAATTACTGATGGGCAAGCTCAGTACACACTGCATTGCAATAGCGAAGGTGGCGTGATCGATGATTTGATCGTTTACCGCAATAGCTCCACAGATCTTTTCTTGATTCCAAATGCATCCAACACCACAAGCGTTGTTGCAGATCTGATTCCGCGAGTACCAGAAGGTATCGAAATCCTAAATCTTCACGAATCTTTTGGCGTGATTGCTGTTCAAGGACCGAAATCTCGCGAAGTAATTGAAAGTTTTGGCGTAAATCCCGAGATGGATTACATGGCTTTTGACCATGTTCAAATTGCTGGCTGTGAGGTAATTCTTTGTCGTACTGGCTACACCGGCGAACACGGATACGAAATCGTTCCTCGTTGGCAAGATGCCACGAAAGTTTGGGATGCGCTGACAGATGCGATAAAAGTATTTGATGGATTAGTTTGCGGCCTAGGGGCCAGAGATACCCTGCGCACCGAAATGGGATATCCACTTCATGGTCATGAACTCTCACTCGCTATTACCCCAGTTCAGGCTGCTGCAACCTGGGCTATTGGTTGGGATAAACCAATATTTAGTGGCAGTGAAGCGCTGCGCATGGAAAAAGCCAGCGGCACACACCAGGCTGCTGCAACCTGGGCTATTGGTTGGGATAAACCAATATTTAGTGGCAGTGAAGCGCTGCGCATGGAAAAAGCCAGCGGCACACACCCCAGAGTTCGTGCGCTGGTCAGCCAAGATCGCGGAATTCCACGCGCTGGAATGCAAGTTAAAAACAGTGCCGGAGAAATAGTTGGAGAAGTTACTAGCGGAACTTTCTCTCCGAGCCTTAAAAAAGGGATAGCGCTAGCGCTGCTTTCGAGCTCGGTTAAATTGGGAGATCAGCTTGTTATTGATGTGCGAGGCCGAGATTCATTGGCAGAGGTAACTAAATTGCCTCTGGTGACTTCGCACGTTCGATAAATTCGATCGGAGTTAGAAACGCTGCGCGTTTTTTAGTTCTGCGAAGCGCTGTCAAAATGGCGGGACCAGCCGAAAGAGTCAAGACAACGGTAAGAATCGCCCGTGGAATATCCCATGCCATCGCGGAGAGAAAATGAAAAGTGATGAAGCGATGCAAATTAGTTGCTAAGTCCGCCCCTGGAACAAATGAGAGTTGCGTATTTGTACCTATTGCCCAAGGCCAAAATTGTAAATCCATTAATAGCCCGTAACTTAAAGATGAAATAATTGCGATGGCGACCAACCATGCCAGTTCGGCCTTACCGCGCAGATTTTTAAAGAATGCGCCAGCTAGTAAACCGATAACTCCAGCGGCAAATAATTGATAACTCAACCAGGGCCCCATTCCGCCAGTGAGCAAGGCCGAGGCGAGCATCGCAAGAACGCCAAGTAGAAAACCAAAGGCGCTTCCAAAAACGCGCGCTGCCAAGATCAATAAGAACCACATCGGCTCAAGTCCTACTGCTCCCGCACCCAATGGACGAAGTGCAGCAATTAGCGAGGCCAACATCCCAAGCAAGGCAACTGACTTTGCATCAAGACTCTTATCGCTTAATTGCGCAATGAGGAGAAGGAATGTGAAAGGAATTGCAATCCAGAAAAAATACTGCGCAAACCTTGCCGTGCTTTGATCGGGTGCAAAAAATGGCCAGGTAAATCCAGCTAGCGTGAAAATAGAGACAGAGAAAAGTGTGAATTGCGATCTACGTGAGAAACGATAGATATCTGAAGTCTTAAGCATCACTCCTCCATCGCAGCAATTACATCTGAGACTGTTAACCAACGTCGGGGTGCCATGACCTTGGCAACCTGTGGCGCGAAGGCGGGAGATGAGAGCAAAATATCTAGTGTTGGACCATCGGCGACAATTTCACCATCTGCAAGGAAAATTACTCGATCGGCAAGTTCGGCTACTAGTTCAACATCATGCGTGGCGATTAGAACGCAACGGCCTAACTCTTTTGAATAATTCTTTAATAGACCGATTAGCAACGCTTTAGATTGATAATCCAAACCACGTGTTGGCTCATCCAGTATTAAGACTTGGGGTTGTGCGGATAGAACAATTGCCAGCGCGAGTGCCAATCGTTGTCCTTCTGATAAATCACGCGGATGCGTTTCAGAGCTTATCGATGGAACAATTCTCTGTAGCAGCGCAAAAGTTGTTCCGGGTGCGATTTGATTATCTTTATCGCCTTGCTGGCATTCACTAACAACGCTTTGACCATAGAGCAGATCGCTAGGTTCTTGCGGAATAAATCCGACCGTCTCGCGACGGACTTTGCCTTTTAGATCAGTTGAGGCTATTCCGCAAATATGCGAAGTTCCAGAATCTGGCTTTTGCAACCCAACCATTGCCGTTAATAGTGAACTTTTACCAGCACCGTTGCGACCCATCAGCGCCACTATTTCGCCCGCTCGGACTGAAGCGTTTAAAGATTTCAATACAACGCTTGATCCATATTTAATGGTCAAATCTTTCGCCAATATTCTTTCGGCGCCGAGGGTGGGCAAAACGCCTTCAATATCTTTGCCCTCATCCCTGATGTTCTCAGTCATTCTCCTGACATCGCGAACGCTCAGACCAACATCAGAGAGTCCTAACGCTCTGGCTAAATGCACAATTGGCGGGGCGATATCTGCCTCTTTAAGGATTACTTCAGGCAGATCTATCTTGGCGTTGCCATCGCCTGCGATATGAATAATTCGATCCGCGAATCCAATTACTCGTTCTAAGCGATGCTCAGCGATGACAACGGTGAGGCTTAAATCGTGAACCAGTCTGTGCAGAATTGATAAGACTTCTTCGGCTGCAATTGGATCAAGGGCGCTGGTCGGCTCATCTAGTACAAGTACTTTCGGATGCATAACAAGTGCGCTACCAATGGCAACTCTTTGCTGTTCTCCACCGCTGAGAGTTGAAATAGCGCGATTGCGTAAATGGGCCAGCGCCAACAAATCTAGAATTTCTTCAACACGTTTTCGCATTAAATCTGGAGCCAGGTTAAGCGCCTCCATTCCAAAGGCCAACTCTTCTTCAACTGTGTCAGTAACAAAGCCTTGCGCCGGGTTTTGCCCAACAATGCCAACTAAATGAGCAAATTCTCCGGGGCGCACCAACTTGGTAGATATTCCATCGACGGTGATATCACCAGCCAGAATTCCTCCAGTGTGATGTGGAACTAATCCGTTTATCAATTGCAGCAGGGAGGTCTTGCCAGTTCCGGTAGATCCGATTACAAGAACTAGTTCACCTTCCACGATTGAAAATGAGAGATCTTCTAAAATCGTTTTTGTCGAAGTGGGATAGATAAGAGATACGTTAGAAAAATTGATCATCAGCGCGAGACCAGTGCTAAAGCAAGCGCACAAAGAGCACTTATAACAACTGCAGAATCAATTTGCTGCCAGGCAATTGGGCGATATCTAGACCTCTTTCGGCTGACTCCATAGCCGCGAGAGTCCATCGCCGCCGCTAATTCCAAAGATCGCGAGAGCGAATCTTCAAGTAAAGGAATAGCGATAGAGCGCCAAGAAGGGTTTTCATCACCGCGAAGAGTTCGCGCTCGTCTAATGCGCCCCACGCTCTTCACCAATTGTGGAAGAGCCGAGGTTGCAATAACTGTTGCGACTCCAAACTCGTAGATAACAACTGGGGTAACTCGTAAAAGCTTATGTGGGCTAGTAAGTGATACCGCGGCACCGAATAAGCAGATCACCGTAATAATAATTAGTCCTTCGTGAATCGAGGAGAGCAACCGCTCTTGAGTAACGACGCCACCAATTCTGATTCCGGCAATCCAACTTGGAAGCGGCAATATCGGAACGCTAAACAGTCTGGTACCTGGAATAGGAACACCTATCAAGACGCCAACCACGGTTCGTATAACTAAAATTATGGCGCCAAGTCGGAGCGAGAACCAAAATGATTTCGCCCAAGGCGCATCTTCTGCAAATCTATGTACTGCAATCGCTGCAACCGCTATGGCAAATCCGGCCACCCATGCGCTATTGGTGGCAATGACTGCGCCAACAACTAGCAATGACCAGATCCACCAAGTAAGCGGATGCAGCGATTTCATACAGTCTGACTATTTCTTAAGGGATGCGGGAGTCATAATTTCAACCCCACACTCTTTTGCGGGATAGCCATTTAGCCCACAAATTAATCCGCTCTTATCTGCGCGAATTTTTGCAACCTGACCGAGCACATCAATGCCTTGAGATGCCTTCGCGGTTCGCACACAGGTTGTGAACGTTTTCTGCAATTTTTCACCCTTAGGTGAATATGCCTTAGAACCAAAATCGATCACCAACGCAATTCGCTTTGTATCTTTATCTGCCTTTGTCTTGCCACAAATTGCTTGGAAGTCTGGCTTTACAGAAGGTGCAACTGAAGGAATATCATCTGCGCTAAATACAAATGACCAACCTTCGACTGCGCCATCTTTGATATCAACTGTTGGTCCGGTCATTGCAGCTGTCCAAGTTTTTGCACCAGGGGCTGCTTGATAATAACCCCAGTAGCGCCAGCCTTTTTCTGCGGCGTTAGCGCTGGGTGTGAAGACTAGGTTTGAAAGAGCGATAATAAGAATCGCGGTTGCTGTTATCTTTTTTCTTGTGATGAAATGAAACTGCATTTTGATTGTGTAGCCTCTCGAATTTAAAGAGTCCCACAGGGGTAGCAGCAAATAAAGTATAAAAATACTTTTCTTGTGACTACGCCCCGCAAACCTCGGCGGGTGTTGGTCTAAATCCACTTTTCCATTAGGTAATCCGACTTAAGCGCTTATGGCGCTCTTACGGTTGCGGGTCAGCGTCGGATTTTCACCGACTTCCCCTAAAAGAAAGCTGTAAATATTCAATTGTTGATCTTGCTGCCTTACCTGCGAACCAAACCATATAGGTGCCCCTCTGGCAACTCACCACGCATGACTTGACGGCCAAGGTATGGTTTTGGGTATGGAATATAGACGCCTTGGCAGTTCAGGAATGTACGTATCTGAGATCTCTTACGGAAATTGGATTACACATGGATCGCAAGTCGAATCAGATGCGGCAATTAAATGCGTGCGTACCGCCTACGACTTAGGGATAACCACATTCGACACAGCCGATGTTTATGCCGGAACCAAGGCTGAATCTGTACTTGGGAAAGCGCTTAAGGGCATTAAGCGTGAATCATATGAATTGTTCACTAAAGTTTATTGGCCAACTGGTTCGGGTAAGAACGATCGCGGCCTTTCTCGCAAGCACATCATTGAATCGTGCAACGCTTCACTTAAGCGTTTAAAAACCGATCACATAGATCTTTATATTATGCATCGCTATCTCTCGCAAGCACATCATTGAATCGTGCAACGCTTCACTTAAGCGTTTAAAAACCGATCACATAGATCTTTATATTATGCATCGCTATGACTTTGAAACACCGCTGGAAGAATCACTCAGCGCCTTCGATGACCTTATTAGAGCTGGAAAAGTTCATTACATAGGTTTCTCAGAGTGGAACGCGTCGCAAATAAGCGATGCTTTATCTATTCAAGATGCTCAGGGATATAACCGCTTTGTTTCTAGTCAGCCTCAATACTCTGCTCTTTGGAGAGTTATTGAAAGTGAAGTAGTGCCGCTCAGTCAGAAAGAGGGAATCGGGCAGATAGTTTTTTCTCCAATGGCACAAGGTGTTTTAACTGGTAAATATCTGCCAGGCAAGAAGCCGCCAGCTGGATCGCGAGCTACAGATAAAAAATCAGGTGCAGAAATGATTTCACGCTGGATGCGTGATGAAGTCTTGACCGCAGTTCAGAACTTGACACCGATTGCAAAAAGTTTAGATCTGACGATGGGTCAATTAGCAATTGCCTGGGTGCTGCAGAATCCAAATGTTTCAAGTGCGATAATGGGTGCTACTAAGCCATCTCAAGTTAAAGAGAACGCAAAAGCAGCAGGGGTCAAACTCCCGAAGGATGTAATGGTTGCCATCGATAAAGCCCTTGGCTCACTTCCAACGACTGATCCAAAGCTAACGAAAAGCCCTAACCCGCGCGCTTAAAGATTTAAACTTTGTCCCCTGGCTTCACCTGTGGCTTTGGTGCCCGCATGCGACGCATCTGCGTTGAACGCAACCATCCATAGAGTCCTAAACCCTTTGTGCTCTTATCTGGAAAACGAGTTGCCACTTGAGTTTTAATTTTGCGGGAGAGAAAGAAGCCATCGATAATTGATACAAGAAGCACGCTATACATAATTGCAATACCTGCGACAGCAAATGCACCAATTGGGATTAGAGATAAAATCAGCACAAAACCAATTACAGGCAAGAAATATTCTCCGATTGAGCGACGTGAATCCACGAAGTTTCTTACGAACTTCCTTTCAGGTCCGCGATCACGCGCAGGCAGAGCACTTTCATCACCACGCAGGTAGGCAGCTCTTTGGGTCATTCGCGCATTGCGCGCCGCATCTTTTGCGCGCTTCTTCTCAGCCTTTGATGAGGCAGGCGCTAGCGAAGAAACTTTTACCGAAGCTTGCGCCTCTTTGCGCTTTGGAGTTGGGCGCCCTTTTTTCTGTGAACTATCTGCTGGATTCGTCATGGCGCAAACTATAGAGCGAGCATCTGCTCGAGCGCTAACTTTGAGAATCGAGCAACATCGGGTGCGACCTTGATTTGATTTACTACGTGGCCCGCCACAAGTGATTCCATCGCCCATACGAGGTGAGGCAGGTCGATCCGGTTCATGGTCGAGCAGTAACAGACAGTTTTATCTAAGAACAGGATCTCTTTATCAAGGTGGGCTTTGGCTAGCCTGGAAACTAAATTTAGTTCCGTTCCAATCGCCCATTTACTTCCGGCGGGTGATGCTTCAACAGTCTTGATAATCATTTCCGTACTGCCTACAACGTCGGCGATAGAAACCACCTCATTTTTACATTCTGGGTGAACTAAAACTTGCACTCCAGGAACGCGTTTGCGTACTTCTTCAACTGATTCGACTGAAAAACGTCCATGCACTGAACAATGGCCTCGCCACAAAATAACTTTAGCCGCGCGAATTTCTTCAGGGGTTAATCCACCCATCGGTTTCCAGGGATCCCAAAGCACGCAATCATTTAGTGATAACCCAAGTGAAAGCACAGCGGTGTTGCGACCTAAATGCTGATCTGGCAAGAAGAGAATTTTCTCACCTTTGGTCAGCGCCCATTCCATTGTCTTCTTGGCATTTGAAGATGTGCAGATCGTTCCGCCGTGTTCTCCGGTGAAACTCTTTATGGCAGCAGATGAATTCATATACGTAACTGGAATTGTCTTTGCAGACACTCCAACGGCGGTCAGGTCTTCCCAACACTTTTGAACCTGATTTGCAGTTGCCATATCGGCCATTGAACAACCTGCTGCGAGATCGGGAAGAATTACTTTTTGCGCTGCAGAAGTTAAAATATCGGCGCTCTCAGCCATGAAATGAACGCCGCAAAAAATTATATATTCCGCACTCGATTGCGCAGCTGCGGCTTGAGCCAATTTAAATGAGTCACCTGTTATATCTGCAAAAGCGATTACTTCATCTCTTTGATAATGATGGCCAAGTATCAGCGCACGATCTCCGAGCGCGGCTCGCGCAGCGACAGCCCGCTCTACTAAATCTGGGTCACTTGCCGCAGGCATTTCCCCAGTGCAAGAGACGCCTCGTTCAGATTTCAAGTCACTGCCTTGCCCTAATAAAAGCAAGTTAGTTAGCGAGGCTGGGCTAGATGTGGACATGGACACATTCTCGCGCATTTTTGGCGCTGCTGTCGCATCTAGGGCGCCAGGAAGGTAGGCTTCACTTATGACTACTGAGACAACCACCAGCACTTCAATCGCCCTTACTGATGTAGCCGCAGCCAAGGTTGCTGCTTTGCTTGCTCAAGAAGGGCGCGATGATTTGTACCTGCGCGTTGCTGTTCAGCCAGGTGGATGTTCCGGACTTCGCTATCAACTCTATTTTGATGATCGCAATCAAGAAGGCGACATCGCGCGTGAATTTGGTGCGGTCAAAGTTGTAGTCGACAAGATGAGTGATCCATATTTGATGGGCGCAACAATTGATTTTGTAGACACTATTGAGAAGCAGGGATTCACAATCGATAATCCACAAGCACAGGGTTCTTGCGCTTGTGGAGATTCATTTAACTAAAGCATTAAAGCTACACAAATCTCAATGAAAATTGGCGTAGCAGGCTCGGTCGGCCTTGACCATTTAATGACTTTCTCGGGCAAATTTACCGACTCACTTGTGGCCGGATCTCTCGAAAAGGTCTCACTATCTTTTTTAGTCGATGGCCTAGAAGTTCGCCGCGGTGGATGTGCTGCAAATATCGCATTCGGTATGGGCTCCCTCGGTTTAAACCCAATTTTGATCGCAGCCGTTGGAATCGATTGGCCAGATTACGATGCTTGGTTGATCCGTCACGGAGTGGATACTTCACACGTTTTGATTTCCAAGACTTTACACACCGCGCACTTCATGGTGACAACAGATACTGAACTAAATCAGATTGCATCTTTCTTTCCTGGCGCGATGTCGGAGGCGCGCAATATTGAGTTATCACCGATTATGGAGAAAACCGGAAAGCTGGATTTAATTGTTATCTCTCCAGATGATCCAGAGGCGATGTTGCGCCACTCTGAAATAGCACGCGAGCAAGGCATTGCCATCGCCGCCGATCCCTCACAACAAATGGCCCGTATGAGCGGTGAAGAAATCAAGTTATTAATTACTGGCGCCAAATACCTGTTTTTAAATGAATATGAATTAGCACTGGCTATTCAGAAAACTGGTTGGAGCGATCGCGAAATTCTGGAACAAGTCCAGTGCCGAATAGTCACACTTGGTTCCGATGGGGCGCGAGTTGAATCTCGTCATGGAGAAACGATAAAAGTTACCTGTCCAAAAGAGAAAGCCAAGATCGACCCAACTGGTGTTGGCGATTCATTTAGATCTGGCTTCGTGGCAGGATTGGCTTGGGGTCTAAATCACGAACGTTGTGCGCAGTTAGGTTCAATGATTGCAACCTATGTTATTGAAACTACCGGAACTCAGGAATATAGATTTACATCGGCAGAATTTTTAGAAAGATTTAGCAAAGCCTACGGAGCTAGCGCTGCTGCTGAGATCGAACCGCACCTACCAAAGCGTTAACCAATCCAGTAACTTCTTCAATGGTTGTCTCGGTATGAATTGCAATTCGGATATTTCCATCTGTTGGCAATCCCATTGCAGATAAGACATGGCTAGGTTGCAAATTCATAGCCGTGCAAGCTGATCCGGAGTCAACGGCGAATCCTTCACGTTCTAGTTCTCGTACCAATTCCTCACCATTAGTTCCAGGAATTACGAGTGAGGTCAAGTGAGACATCGATTTTTCTAAATCACCAGCAATTAAGGCATCAGGAAGGGCTTTGCTTATATCTGTGCGAAAGCGTGCGCTTAGCTCTCTCGTGGAAACTTCACTCGGACGGAAGTTCTCTAACGCAACGGCGCTAGCCAGCAATAAGGGCAGCGAATAAGTGCCATAGGTACGGCGAACGCTAGAGATGTGGGGGAGCGGGTTCTTCCACTGCGCAGCGTTATTGATTGCAACTATTGCCAGTCCTGCTGGACCATCCCATGATCTCGAATCAAAACAGGCGCTATCCCATCGCCCTGGCAACTTAACTCGCGCACCGGTTGCGGTTGCATCCACAGCGATCAACAAATCTTTCGGAAGTTCAGTCGGTAAGGCACTTATCGCGCCACTTTCACCATTACCTAATTGAAAAGCCAGAACTGAATTTGGGGCAAAGGCTGTATTTGCAAAATTCAATCGGCCATCTTTGTGTAAAGGAATTTCAAAGCTGGGGCCTTTGTGCGAGCGGACCGTTGCGATTACACCGCTGCGATCGCCTGCTCCAGAATATAAATTTTTATTATCATCTAGCAATCCGGCCAGAGAAAGAAAGTAGCTAAGGCCCACCTCGCCCGTAATTTCAATCTGATCGGGACTTAGTCCAAGGTGGTGTGCCAGTGACTCGATTGCGCCATTGCGTAAAATTGCAGCCTTACTTGGGTACTGTCCTATTTTTTTGGGATCAGCCCATCCGGATTCGATGGCAGAGAGCATCGCTTCCTGGGCCAGCGAATTGAGTGCTGTCTCGGACTGAAAATTTCCTGTGACTGGAACCACCCCGCGAACGCTACTAGCCAATGCGCGCATGAGGGAAATACAGCACTATCCTTAGGCTCATGTCCGCCAAAGAACG
>CANLHI010000006.1 GCA_947490845.1 Actinomycetota bacterium
GCAGTTGTACTGACGATTATTTTTTGCACAGGTTATTGGTTAACGAGATCATCCTGGCTTCCTCGGCCCGCTTCCCCTGCCTCAACAACCAAAGTCGAGACCGTTCACCCCCATGGGTGTGGAAAGCAAATTCCACTATATAGTTGTATTCCTATTGTACGGAACACAGATGACAAGTGAGAAATTCCCTTTTAAGTAAGAGGATTTAAGCGTGAGTTACTGGTCTTTTCCGGTGCGGCGACGAGATACTTCGCGATCGATCTCTCGATTTGATTGACGTTCAATTAAATCAGCACGCTTGTCGTGGGCTTTCTTGCCACGTGCAACTGCAATTTCAATCTTTGCTTTGCCATCTTTAAAGTAAAGCTGCAGCGGAATTAAAGTGATTCCACCTTCTTTAACTTTCAGGTGCAACTTCTTTAACTCTTGTAAATGCACAAGTAACTTACGTTTGCGACGCGGTTCGTGATTTGTCCAAGTACCTTGCGTGTATTCCGGGATATGCACGCCGGCTAACCAGAGTTCGCCATTTTCAACCGTTGCATATCCATCAATTAAAGATGCGCGCCCTGCGCGAAGTGATTTCACTTCAGTCCCGTTTAAGACAATGCCGCACTCGTAAACATCCTCGATTGAGTAATCATGGCGCGCTTTTTTATTCTGCGCGATGAGTTTACGGCCGACCTCTTTCACCACGGCAGTGCCCGATCAGACCTTGAGATATCGGCGCAGGGTAATAACGGAAGCAACTGTGGAAACGCCTAAACCTGCAAGCAATAACCAAGCCGATGCGACCCAGACTTCATTCCATCCAAAGAAATTAGTAAAGGTAAGAAGCGGTGCTACCTTTGAATCAACGACGCTCTTTAGACCAGCCAGTAGCCCAGTTGCAAATACCCAACCAATTAGCGCGGAGAAAATGCCTTCGAGCAAGAATGGCAATTGAATTGACCATGACGATGCGCCAACTAACTTCATAACGCCAGTTTCGCGGCGACGGTTAAAGGCTGCAATACGTAAGGTGTTTGAGATCAAGAGACCAGCGGTTAACACTGAGAAGAGTCCGACCAACAAAGCGCCATTACGAAGCACGTTAAGTAGTTTGAAGAACTTCTCCAAAATACTGCGTTGATCTTGAACTACGTCCACACCAGGGCGACCCGAGAATGCGCTGACAACAACTGCATATTGGGTTGGGTCCTTTAATTTCACACGGAATGATTCAGGCAACTGATCTGCAGTTACATTTTGTGCAATCGCTGAATCCTTAAATCGTTCTTGGAATCGCGCATATGCCTCTGACTGAGATTCATAAAACACACTTTGGACAACTGGCAGCGCTTCTATATCGCTCTTGATCGACAAACGCTGCTCTGGTGAAACAATTCCACCAACGCAGCTTGGTGATTCAGATAAAGAACCACAGAGATAGACCGAAACCTCGATCTTGTCATACCAATAATCTTTCATCGCATTTACTTGAGCATTAGAAAGCAAGCCAATTCCGAGCAGCGAAAGTGAGATCGCGGTTGTAACAATGACGGCAAAGGTCATTGTTAGGTTACGACGAAGCCCAATTCGAACTTCACTGAGCAAAAATCCTGCGCGCATGTATTTACCCTATCCCGTGTATCCATAGACGCCGCGGACCTGATCGCGAATCACATGGCCGCTGTCTAGTTCGATCACGCGCTTGCGCATCTGATCAACGATTCCGGCATCGTGAGTTGCCATCAAAACAGTGGTGCCTTCGCGGTTTATGCGATCGAGCAATTTCATGATGCCAACAGATGTCGCCGGGTCAAGGTTTCCAGTTGGCTCATCCGCGATGATGATCGCAGGGCGGCTTACATATGCGCGAGCAATTGCCACGCGTTGCTGTTCTCCGCCCGAGATTTCATTTGGCATGCGATCGCCTTTATCTTCCAAACCAACCAATTCGAGAACTTCAGGAACTTCGCGTGCGATCTCTTTCTTGGAATAACCAAGTACGTGCAAAGTAAATGCCACGTTCTCACTAATAGTTTTATTCTGCAGCAAACGGAAATCCTGAAAAACAGTTCCAACTTGGCGGCGAAGTTCTGGAACTTTGTGATTAGCTAACTTACCTAAATCTTTTCCGGCCACATGAATGATTCCGTTAGTTGGTCGCTCTTCACGCAAGATCAGACGCAAGAAAGTTGATTTACCAGAACCAGAAAGTCCCACAAGGAATACGAATTCACCTTTAACAATTTCCAAGCTAACTGTTTCCAGGGCTGGACGATCTTGGCCGTTATATAACTTCGTCACATTCTCAAAGCGAATCACACGAACTCCTTCGTTCTTCTTTGGCGTCTCGATCGGATACGAGGGGTAAGAGCGCCGTACTGAGACCTAGTTTAGGTATAGATCGGCCAAATGCGCCTGATATCGGTGGGAATTGCGCAGAATCTGCCGAAAATCCACAGAATTATTAAGCGTAGATCAGGCTTAATGTGAAAATAATTACTCTAAATAAAATAACTATGAAGCGCTAGAACGACGCCAGCGAATTCCCGCTTCGATGAAATCATCAATTTCACCATTTAACACTGCAGATGTATTTCCTGTTTCATGGTTATTACGTAGATCTTTAACCATTTGATACGGAGCTAAAACATATGAACGCATCTGGTTTCCCCAAGAGCCAGAATTATCGCCCTTTAACGCATTGATCTTGGCTTGTTCTTCTTGGCGACGACGTTCTAACAACTTAGATTGCAGAACTGCCATTGCAGTTGCCTTGTTTTGAATCTGAGAACGCTCGTTCTGACATGAAACAACAATCCCAGTTGGAATGTGTGTCAGGCGCACGGCAGAGTCAGTTGTGTTAACACCTTGTCCCCCAGGACCCGATGAGCGATAAACATCGACGCGAATTTCCTTCTCATCAATTTCGATGTGATCACTTTGCTCAACAACCGGCACAACTTCCACGCCAGCAAAAGATGTGTGGCGACGAGATTGCGAATCAAAAGGTGAGATGCGAACTAAACGATGAGTTCCTTGTTCCACCGATAATGTGCCATAGGCGTAAGGTGCGCCGACCCGGAATGTTGTCGATTTAATTCCTGCTTCTTCGGCGTATGAAGTTTCCAGTACATCTACTTTAAATTCGTGACGTTCGCAATAACGCAAGTACATGCGCATCAACATTTCTGCCCAGTCAGCAGCTTCAACGCCGCCAGCTTCTGAGCGGATGGTTATCAAAGCATCACGATCGTCATATTCACCATTAAGCAAAGTTGTAACTTCTAATTCACTAATTGCCTTTACAACTGAATCAAGTTCGCCTTCGGCATCTTTTAAAGCAGAACCATCTGGTTCAGAACCTGCTAATTCAAATAGAATTGGTAACTCTTCAACACGGCGGCGCAAGCCTGTCAATCGCGCAATCGTGCTCTGCACCCGAGATAACTTGCTCGTAGTTTTCTGCGCGGCTTCCGGGTCATCCCACAAATTCGGAACACCGGCAGCAGCCTCAAGTTCAACTGCTTCAGCCTCTAACTTTGGAAGATCCAGGACCTTTTCAATCGAAAGCAGAGTTGCTCCAATTGCAGCAATCTCGAGATCGTATTCGCGGGCCATGAGGGTAAGGATATAGGCAATACTGAGTAACATTAAATTATGAAGTTAAAAATGCAAGCAGGCCTTGTCCTTGTTTTTATCGCATCTCTTCTAAGTGCGCCAGCGCAAACGTCGTTGGCTTCAACGGTAATTTCGAAAGTACAGACCCAGCGTGCGCTTAATTCAATAAAGTCTGAAATCCAGAAAATTAAGCAACAAATAATTGATTTAGAAAATGATAAAGAAACCGAAATAGCAAATTCTCTTAAAAATGCACAGGTAGAAACTAGAGAGATTCAAAGTACATACGATGCGAAGATGAAGTTGGCTACAGAAAAGAAAAAGAATACTCAATCTAGACTTGCAGAATTGAGTTCATTCAGGGTTACAGTTGACAATATTTCTGCGTGTGGTCCCAATTTCCAAAGTCGTTGTGAGAAAAACCAAGTAATTAGCGTTCCCCCAACCGCTTCTGTTGATGTTAGCTTCTTAATAAAGTTGGGCGGTTTCGTTCCTCTTGATGAAACTGCGTACAAAAATACACTAATTTTAATCCAAGAAATAGATGCGGAAATATTAAAACTGGACTCTTACTTGCCAGGCGATAAAATCGCAATCGAGGATCGATATAAAAAAACAGTCTCAGTTATTTACAATAATTATGATGAACTCACTAGTGAAAAAGAGGCATCTCTTGCACTGATGATTAGATCTCAAATCGCTACAACCAGGGCACTTAAATCTGGTGGAAATTATCTTGATGCATTCAGCAATGCCATTCTATTTGAAATCAATTTACAGAACATAACTGAGGTGGCAGATACCTCATTTCTGAATATAGATTCTCTTCTGGATTTAACTGTGGTCCAAAATGCAGTCAAACTTTCTGAACAAGGTGAATCAATTAAGTCTAAATACTCCGCAGCAAAGGCAAAAAGTTATAACAAGACTTTTGGTAAAATTTTTATAGACTCTTACTACGCTGATATCGTCGCCAAAACTTCAAACATATTCAAAAAGTTTACAAAGTAGTGATTGGATTTCACTTATGAGCACCGATTCTGCCAAGCAAGCGCGCAAGCGTTCTATCGTGACAACCCTTCTCTATATAGAAGGTGTGATTGTGCTTGCCCTAGGAATGTGGGTTGCGGTCATGGGATTTACTCATGAAGATCGCGAGATACCACCTTTGATGGGCGTGCTCGGCTTTGCCGTTATCGGTGGACTGGGCCTTATTGCATGTGGCCGTGCATTTGCGCAGAAAAAGAATTGGGGACGTGCGCCTGCGGTATTGGCTAACTTAATTGTGCTCGGCGTTGTTAAGTATCAATTCGAGGGCGGCTTCTTAATCGGTGCGATTCCGCTCTTCTTGCTTGCGATTCCCGTACTTTATTTTGCAGTAACAATAATTCCTGAAGAGCGCAGTTAATTCATTTAAATCTAATTAAAAGGGAACTACTTTATGGTCTTCCCAAAGTAACCCAGTAACGTTTTCTGATCCGCGTTCTTCAATATCAGCGGTTGCTAACCAAATTGCAGTCTCGGCACCTTCTTCAGCACTACGTGGCGCATCAGCGCCACCCATATCTGTGCGCGAATGATTGGGACACATTGCATCAACATAGAATCCGCGAGCGCCCATTCCTGTTTCATGTGCCAAGTTGCGAACGAGTGCGTTCACGCCCGCTTTGCTAATTCGATATGGCGCAAGACCGCCGGCATTTCCTGGACCAGACATGCGACCTAAACATGCGGAGTAAATAATTACGCGACCATTTCGCGCCTCCGCCATCGCGGGTGCAATGGTGTTAACGAGAGTAAATACAGAATTTAAATTAATCGCCATCACGCGATTCCATTCAGCATCTGTGGTCCGCAAAGTCTTCGACATTTTTTCACTCATCACGCCATGTGCTAAGACAAGTACTTGTGCAACGGGTAGTGAGGCATTTATCTCCTCTGCCACTTTGCGGGCTTGACTCTGATCTTCTAAATCCGCAGCATGTGTAGTTATGGAAAGCATTGGATTGCCTTGCGAGAACTCGTCTAGCAAACTCTGACGTGCGCCATTTAATCGATCGGCATCTTTGGCAATTAGCGCTAAATCAAAACCGCGCGCAGCTAATCCACGAGCTGTTTCAAAGCCCAAGCCGCGGCTGCCTCCGGAGATAATCGCAAGTGGGCGAGCTGCAGAATTCATAGCCGAACTCTGCCAATCTTGGCCGCCGCTGTCGCGCTGAGAATGGGATTGTGGTCAATATCGCCCCTCGGGTTGGCGAGAGAGGATTTATTCATAACACGCTCAGCCGATAGTCTTAGCCACGCATTAAACGTTTATTTCCGCGTTAATCGTGAAGAAGGGGTTGCCAGTGTCGGCAGATTTCGGAGCCAATGATTGGCTCGTCGAAGAAATGTACGATCGCTACCAAGCCGATCCAACTTCCGTCGAACCTTCATGGATTGAATTCTTTAAAACTTATAAACCTGGCGCAACAAATTCCGCACCAGTAGCGAATGCACCAAAAGCAGGAACACCACCTATTCCTAAAGCAACACAACATGTTTCTAAACCAGCACCATCAACGCAACCAACTCCTGCAGCAGTTCTTGCAACACCGACGCCGGTAGTTGCAACACCAGCACCTGTTGCTCCGGTTGTCGTTGCCCCCACTGCAGCTGCACCGATTGCCAAACCTGCACCGGCACAAGCGCCAATTAAACCTGCTCCAGTTTTGATTACACCGAGCGCTGCAACGATGGAGCCACTTCGCGGAGTTGCCGGTCGAGTTGTTGCAT
The DNA here is from genome assembly GCA_947490845.1 of Actinomycetota bacterium. Lineage (GTDB taxonomy): Bacteria > Actinomycetota > Actinomycetes > Nanopelagicales > Nanopelagicaceae > Planktophila. The sequence continues at coordinate 6,385 of CANLHI010000006.1, forward strand.
CAATGGAAGCATCACTTTCTGTTCCAACCGCGACAAGTGTGCGCGCGATTCCTGCCAAGTTAATGATCGATAACCGCACAGTTATTACAAATCATTTAAAGCGCACACGTGGCGGAAAACTTTCTTTCACCCACATCCTTGCTTATGCAATGATCAAGGCACTTCGTTCGATGCCAGAGATGAATGTTTTCTATGGTGAGCTCGATGGCAAGCCAGCACTTGGTCGCCCAGAACATATCAACTTAGGTATCGCAATCGATTTGCCAAAGCCAGATGGCACACGTCAATTATTAGTTCCATCAATTAAAGGTTGCGAAGAGCTAGATTTCGGGCAGTTCTGGGTTGCATATGAAGAGATCGTAAAGAAAGCGCGCAGCGGCACTTTAACTGTTGAAGATTATGCGGGCACAACTGTTTCACTAACTAATCCGGGAACAATTGGCACAGTCCACTCGGTTCCGCGTTTGGTGCAGGGCCAAGGTTTGATCGTTGGCGTTGGTGCAATGGATTACCCGGCCGAATTCCAGGGTGTAAGTGAAGAAACTTTGGCGCGCATGGCTATTAGCAAGGGGGTCACACTTAATAGTACTTACGATCACCGCGTTATTCAAGGTGCGCAATCTGGTGATTTCTTGCGCCGAATCCATGAAATTCTGCTTGGTGCAGAAAACTTCTATGACGAAATTTTTGCAGCGCTACGTATTCCATACGAGCCAATTCGTTGGGCATCTGACTTTGAATTCTCTAGAGATGAAGAGATCAACAAAACGGCACGCGTCCAACAACTAATTCAGGCCTATCGCACATACGGCCACTTGATGGCAGATACGGATCCGTTGGAGTATGTGCAGCGCTCACATCCTGATCTAGATGTTGTAACTCACGGACTTACTTTGTGGGATCTAGATCGTGAGTTTGCTACCGGTGGTTTTGGTGGAGAGAAGTTTATGAAACTTCGCAAAATTCTGGGAATCCTTCGAGACTCATATTGCCGCTCTGTAGCAGTTGAATATATGTATATTTCAAATCCTGAAGAACGTAAGTGGATTCAAGAACACGTAGAAGTTGGTTTTACTAAGCCCGCTCGCGAAGAACAGTTACATGTTCTGCAAAAGCTAAGCGATGCTGAAGCCTTCGAAACATTCTTGCAGACTAAGTTCGTCGGACAGAAGCGTTTCTCACTTGAAGGTGGCGAATCTGTAATTCCAATTCTTGATGCAGTCATTTCAGCTGCTGCAGAGAAAAATATGGATGAAGTGTGTATTGGTATGCCCCACCGTGGTCGCTTAAATGTGCTCGCCAATATTGCAGGCAAGTCATATGGCCAGATTTTCCAAGAGTTCCAGGGGCATTACAAAGAAAATGAAGTCCACGGTTCTGGCGATGTGAAGTATCACCTTGGTACCGAAGGGGTGTTCACCACTGACTCTGGCGCACAAACCAAGATTTATTTAGCGGCCAACCCATCTCACCTTGAAGCAGTTAACCCAGTGCTCGAAGGAATTGTCCGCGCTAAGCAAGATAGTCTAAATGTGAAAAATCTTTTCTCGGTATTACCAATTCTTATGCATGGAGATGCCTCTTTCGCTGGGCAAGGAATTAACTTTGAAACCATGCAGCTTTCGCAACTGCGTGGCTATCGCACAGGTGGAACAATCCACATCATTGTAAATAACCAAGTTGGTTTCACAACCGCCCCTCATGCATCACGTTCTTCTCGCTATTCAACTGATGTTGCCAAGGCGATTGAGGCTCCGGTTTTCCATGTCAACGGTGATGACCCAGAAGCTTGTGTTCGCGTTGCTCGATTAGCTTTTGAATACCGTCAGCAATTTAATAAAGATGTAGTTGTTGACATGGTTTGTTACCGCCGCCGCGGACATAACGAAGGCGATGAGCCAAGTTTTACTCAACCACTTATGTATAAGTTAATTGATGCCAAGCGTTCAACACGTACTTTATATACCGAATCCCTCATTGGCCGTGGAGATATCACACCAGATGAAGCCGAAAAGTTGGCACGTGATTACCAAGTGCAGCTAGAACAAGTTTATGCATCAGTTGCCAATTACGAAGAAGAGCACGATCCAAATTTCCAACCTCCAATTGTTCCTAACGCCGAAGACGTTCCAACATTTATCTCCGAGACTTTAATTCGCGAGATTGCAGCAACACAAATTGCTGTTCCTGAAGACTTCCACGTTCATCCCAAGTTGTTGCCACAATTGCAAAAGCGCGCGGAATCAATTAACGATGCCACAATTGACTGGTCAACAGGTGAAATGCTCGCCTTTGGCTCACTTCTTAAAGAAGGTCGTCCAATTCGTTTGGCAGGCCAAGATTCTCGTCGCGGAACTTTCAGTAATCGCCATGCAGTAATCGTTGATAAAGAAAATGGTTCCGAATGGACTCCGTTATCTTCACTAATTGCAGATAAGAACCAATTCTTTGTAATTGATTCACTTCTATCTGAATATGCGGCGATGGGATTTGAGTACGGCTATTCCGTTGCTCGTCCAGAAGCGCTGGTTCTTTGGGAAGGGCAGTTTGGTGACTTTGCCAATGGTGCCCAGACAGTAGTTGATGAATTTATTTCTTCAGCGCTACAAAAGTGGGGCGAGCGTTCATCAATAGTTCTGCTCTTGCCACACGGTTATGAAGGCCAAGGTCCAGATCACTCATCAGCGCGCATCGAACGTTTCTTATCTCTTGCGGCAGAGAAGAACATGACGATCGCGCAACCATCAACACCTGCCTCTTACTTCCACTTACTTCGCTTTCACGCCGCAAATCCAAAGCGTCGTCCGATGATCGTATTTACTCCAAAATCAATGTTACGTCTGCGCGCTGCCGCATCAGCAATTAGCGATTTCACTTCTGGCACATTCTTGCCGGTAATCGGAGATGCCAGCGTTAATAACGCATCACGTGTGATCTTCTGTTCCGGCAAGATTTATCATGACCTCGTTGCTGAGCGCGCTAAGTTAAATGACAACAGCACCGCCATTATGCGAGTCGAACGTTTATATCCATTCCCTGTTGCACAAATGGAAGTTGAAGCGAAGAAACATCCAAACGCTAATTTGCTCTGGGTTCAAGATGAACCTGCCAACCAAGGTCCATGGCCACACGTAGCCTTAAGCACAACTGAAATAATTGGTGGCACCGCTGTCGATTCTCGCGTACTTCGCCGAATTTCTCGTCGCGCATCCGCATCCCCTGCAACCGGTAACCACCATTTGCACGAGGAAGAGGCAAAAGCCTTGATGTATGAGGCTTTTACTCGTTAAGAATTAATTCTTTTTGATCCGCATAATTACATTAGCGATAATTTCATTCTCATGTAAATATCCCCAAGTGCGCGAATCGGTTCCTGCTTCATTATCACTTCGCACGTAGTAGCTTTTCGTGCCTTGCCCATCAAGTGCGATCTCAGTGACACGTTTTATATAAAAGATTCCGGGCTGCTTTTCACGTTCAATAACCACCACATTGCCTAGGCGAATAAACAAGTATTTCTTGCCGAAGAAGCCGTAGTGAACTAATAGCCAATCTAGAGGGTTATATGTTGGCTGCATCGAGGTGCCCTCAACGACTACCCGCCCAAAGATGCCAAAGCCGCTCATGGACGGTAGTCTCACACATACAGGTTTTGAAATAAAGAAGAAAACAAGTCGCTAATAAGGAGAAAAAATGAAGAACTTATTCACACCAAAGGTAACTGTTCACGCACACTGCGATCTGCCATGTGGCGTTTACGATCCAGCACAAGCCAAGATCGAAGCGCAATCAGTTAAGGCATGCATGGAAAAGTATGCAGCTAATCCAGATGCAGATTTCCGCTCACGTTCTGTTGCAATTAAGGAAGAGCGTTCACACCAAGTTAAAGAGCACCTATGGGTTCTCTGGACTGATTACTTCAAGGCACCACACTTTGAGAAGTATCCAAATCTTCACTCACTATTTAATGAAGCAACCAAATTGGCTGGAGCTGCCGGCACAAAGGGAACTCAAGATGTGGCAGTTGCTGACAATCTGATCGCAAAGATTGATGAGATTGCAGAAATCTTCTGGGCTACTAAGAAGGCTTAATTACTGATCAGGGTTATTTAATAAAGATTGAGCGGCGGTGCGCGCGAGGAAAGATACTCGCTCGACCGCCGTTCTTTCTATAACGGCATAAGCAATATGCCGCTCGCCCTCATAAACATCACATTCAAACATCATTGTTCGATCTACAACTTCGGTACAGCGCGCATTGGCTCGAATTTCAGTACCAATGCCTACGGAATCTATTAGCGAGATATCAAATTTATCAACGACAGTTGTTTCGCCATTTTCTAGAAGTTCAACAAGTGCGGCAACACAAGCGCTCTCCATTACGCTCATTAAGTGGCCCGGTGCAAGGATTGGTAAATCTGAAATTCCCATTGCCAGACAAGTATCGCCAGGCCGAACCGTCATTACAGAGAATCCGACTGCTCCAATAATTTCTTCAGCTGTCTTCATAGCGCTCAACATGGGTCTGCTCAATTTGAATTTCGCGGTGTTCCACATTTCCAAATTCATCTATTTCAATAGATATCTCAGTCATGCTGATCTGGGTGACTACTTCGGTAACACCAGCGCCACCAGTTGCTTGGCGCAATAACTCTTCATGAATACTGCGGTGCAGATCTTCAGGGGCTTTCTCATCACATGAGCGACGCAGCACATCTTGTAACAAGATATGCATCGCTTGTTCATGATTAACTTCTGACTGGCATGCTGAGCAAGAATTTAGGTGTGAGGCAATGGCTTGCGGATTTTGTGATTCTTCAACCACGCCTTCGATGATAAACACAACGGAGGAGAGCACTTCAACACACGGAATCTCTTCGATATGGCTCATTTCCTCTCCCCCTTTCCTTTTTTAGACTCGGTGGAGTAACCGAGTTCCTTTGCATAATCGGCGAGCTTCTCGCGAAGTAATTTGCGACCGCGATGCAGCCGAGACATAACCGTTCCGGCCGGAACATCAACTATGTCAGCAATTTCCTTATATGAGAAACCTTCCACATCGGCTAAATAAACTGCGATGCGAAATTCTTCTGGGATTTCTTGCAGCGCGCGTTTGATATCGCTATCCGGCAGGTTCTCTAACGCTTGCGCTTCTGCAGATTTCCCAAGATCACTTGTGTGTGATTGCGCCTTCGCTAACTGCCAATCTTCGAGTTCACCAGATGCTAATTGTGGGCGACGTTGATCTTTGCGATATGAATTAATAAAAGTAGTTGTAAGAATTCGATACATCCATGCGCGTAGATTTGTGCCTTCTTCAAATTGGTGGAATGAGTTAAAGGCCTTTAAATAGGTATCCTGAACTAAGTCGCGCGCATCTTCTGGATTCTTTGTATAACGAAGAGCTGCTGCATATAACTTATCCATATACGCAATGGCATCGCGCTCGAACCGAGCGTTGCGATCGGTAGCGCTTTCTAGGACTAAATCTTTAGATGCCATCTCTTACACACTATCCCAAAGGAGTTAGAAATGCCCAACAAGTGATGGTTAAAAGAGAGTCTGTGCTTCGCCCAATTCAAAGGGATCAAGGAGTTCGGGGCCGTTATTAGCAACTAGGTTTACCCGCGGCGCTACCGGGCGAGTGAGCAACCCATACGCAGGATCAGGAATATCCATCAGTGCAATCAAGGTTTCGATTTCGCGGTTCTGCGGATCTAGCCAGGTGTCCCAACGATCACTCGGCATAAATACCGGCATACGGCTATGAATCGTGGCAAGTTCACCTACTGCTTCGCGAGTAATTATTGCCGCACTTTGAATCTCGCTACCGCTTTCATTTTTCCAAGTACTCCAAATCCCAGCGATTGAAAGTGAAGTGTTTTCTGCCGCTGATGAAATATAGAAAGGCTGTTTTGGTGGATACTTACCCAGTGATGTAGCCCATTCGTAATAACCCGTTGCCGGAATTAAGCAGCGCGTTGTGCGAAATGCTTGGCGAAAAGTTGGTTTCTCATGAATAGATTCACTGCGTGCATTAATGGCATGTGATTGTGAATTGCGCGCCTCAATCAAATTCTTCTGCCAAGGCGCGATTAAGCCCCAAGATGCGCTATCTAGAACTCGGCCTTGCTGATTGTCGCGAATAATATAAATCTCATTTGTAGGTGCAATATTCCAATTCAGTGGCAGAGATTTATCAACTAGTGATGCATCGAGATCGAACCTCTCGATGATCTCGTCCATACCTTGCGCTTGGGCATAACGACCGCACATGGGTAGAGAGTAGACTGCCGCACATGCTCTGGCCTGCTCCACTACGTGGGAGAAATGCAGTCAGCGCGCGAGTAGTTATTCCGGGTTCAAAATCCGTTACCAACCGCGCGCTAATTCTTGCTGCTCAAGCCAACTCTCCTTCTATATTAAAACGTCCGCTTATTTCGCGCGATACCGAATTAATGGTCGCTAGCCTTAAGGCAATGGGAGTTGGCGTAACAGACCAGACAGTTGGAGCTGACCCAGCTTGGAAAATTACACCTTCAAAATTACGAGGTCCTGCCAAAGTAGATGTTGGAAATGCTGGAACTGTTATGCGCTTTCTTCCGCCACTTTCTGCGCTGGCGCAAGGAGATATTTCATTCGATGGTGATCCCAGGTCATATGAACGTCCGCTTGGCCCAGTTATTGCAGCACTTGAAGAACTAGGAATTGTAATTGAACATGATGGACGTTACGGCCTGCCGCTTGTCGTAAAGGGTAAAGGAATAATTCCTGGAGGCGCGCTAACCATTGATGCCAGCGCATCAAGTCAATTCTTATCCGCACTACTTTTGATTGCTCCAAGTACAAGCAATGGAATTACTGCAACACATAAAGGTGGCGCACTTCCATCAATGCCACATATTGATATGACCGTGCAGATGTTGCGCGATTTTGGTGCAACAGTCTCTGTTGACAAGGCAGCGCAGAATTGGCGCATTGATTCTGGCACGTTGCATGGTGTTGATTTGGTTATTGAACCTGATCTTTCAAATGCTGCGCCGTTCTTATCTATTGCAATGGTTTGCGGTGGATCAATTACGATCGCAGATTGGCCAAAGCAGACAACTCAACCAGGGGATCAACTGCGTGAAATCTTGACGCAAATGGGTGCGCAAGTTTCATTCAATGATAAGGGCTTGACACTTACTGGCGGAGAATCTATTCATGGAATTGATATCGATCTACATGATGTTGGCGAGTTAACACCCGCAATTGCTGCGTTGGCCGCCCTTGCTGATTCACCATCACATTTACGAGGTATTGGTCATCTTCGTTTACACGAGACTGATCGCTTAGCTGCGCTAACCCGCGAGATTAACTCACTTGGTGGAACTGTCACTGAAGATGAAACTTCACTTCGCATAACGCCAGCAGGTACTTTTGGTAAAGGTTTACACGGTGGAACATTTCATACTTATGACGATCATCGTCTGGCCACAGCAGGTGCGGTAATTGGACTTTTAATTCCTGATGTTGAAATTGAAAACGTGGAGACAACTCGTAAAACTTTGCCTGATTTTCCTGGGCTTTGGCAGAGTTTGATTTCATGACACCGCGCGAATTCGACGAATCCGATGCTCGCATTCGCCCAAGTCGCCGCACGCGCCCGCGCAGTAAAGACCGTCCTGCGCATGCCGATGCGATTAGCGCGCTAGTAACAACTGTCGATCGAGGTCGCACAACATGTATAACAAATGAAGGTGTGATCGTCACCGCTATGAAAGCCCGCGAGATGGGGCCAAAATCTGTAGTTGTTGGTGATTTGGTAAATCTTGTTGGAGATGTAACCGGAACAACGGGTTCACTTGCGCGAATTGTTTCGATTGAGCCACGACGTAACAGCCTTAGCCGAACAGTTGATGATGCTGCCAAGATGGAGCGAACAATTGTGGCCAACATAGATCAATTAGTAATTGTGGTTGCTGCTGCAAATCCAGAACCACGTCGCGGTCTTATCGACCGTTTCTTAGTCTGCGCTTTTCATGAAAACATAAAGCCAATCATCTTGGTAACTAAGACCGATGTTGCACCCGTTCCAGAATTTATGCACGAATATGAAACCTTGGGCGTCCAGATTGCAACTGCTGCAATTAAATCTGATTCGCGCGAGGTAGATTTAAATCAATTATTTGCACTCCTTAACGGCAAGACTTCCGTGCTTGTTGGACATTCTGGTGTTGGTAAATCAACACTCATCAACGCACTTGTCCCTCATGGAGATCGCGTCACCGGTGATGTGAATGATGTGACTGGCCGGGGGCGCCACACTTCATCGAGTGCGATTGCCTTACCTCTGGCACCCGATTTATCACCAAAAGAAGGTTGGATAATCGATACCCCGGGAATTCGCGCATTCGGACTTGCTCATTTAGATTCCAATCGCATTGTTGCCGCCTTTAGCGATCTTTATGAAGTTGTTCAAAATTGCATGCCAAATTGCTCACACCATGAAGTTGGCTGCCAATTAAACGAGTGGGCTGCGCCAAATGGTGTTGCAAATATCGAAAGGTCTGCGCGCGTTGCCAGTTTGCGCACCTTGCTCGAACTCAAAGATTCAAACCCGCCCGCGCTAGACTGACAACATGTCATCTTTGCGGGGTAACGACCTAGCACTTGCCATGCGCCTAGCCGATGCCGCAGATTCAATCACTATGGCGCGATATCAAGCTATGGATTTGGTGGTCACAACTAAGCCAGATGATTCACCTGTAACTGATGCTGACAAGGCAGCGGAGGAAGCAATCCGTGCGCTACTTAAGAGCCACCGACCAGATGATGGAATTGTGGGTGAAGAATTTGGTGATGATGCAACTGGTGCGAAACGTTATTGGGTAATCGATCCCATTGATGGCACAAAGAATTTCTTACGCGGTGTGCCAACTTGGGCAACGTTGATTGGTTTAATTGAAAAACAGAGCGATGGCTCCGAAGTCGTAGTTGTCGGAGTAGTTAGCGCGCCCGCACTCTTTCGCCGCTGGTATGCCAGCGAAGGAAATGGCGCATTCGTTTCTTTAAATGGTGGAACCCCGAAGCGAATCTCAGTTTCACAGGTAAGTGAAATTAAAGATGCTTCTATTTCTTACTCTGACTTTATTGGTTGGGATCAACGCTTGGCACCGTTTCAAGAGCTATTAGATTCTGCATGGCGCACCCGCGGCATCGGAGATTTCTGGTCACATATGTTGGTTGCTGAAGGCGCAGTCGATGTGGCAATCGAACCAAAGTTAGCGATCTGGGATATGGCGGCGCTAGATATCGTTGTACGCGAAGCTGGTGGAAGATTTACCAATACAGCAGGTGCCGACGGCAGCCTCGGTGGCAGTGGGCTTTCTACAAATTCTGCGATTCATCAAAAGATTGTAGATAAATTAAATGGCCGTTGAAGCACGCACCTTTTCTGTCGCAGGAATGACCTGCTCTTCATGCGTGAATTCAATTGAAAAATCACTGAAAGAAATTGATGGAGTAAGTGCCAGCGTTAACTTTGCAACCGAGACCGTTCACATTTTGGCGCCAGCTGAAATAAAGAGCAGCGAAATTATCAAAAAGATCAAGGGCGCTGGATATTCAGCGACGCTAGTTGAAGATGGGGTAAACCCAGCGCTACATAATCGAAAATCTGGTCGTGCTCTCTTCTTCGCCGCACTCTTTGCGCTGCCAACAATTGCAATTTCTATGGTGCACCAGTGGCATGAAAGAGTTGATGAGCAGATTCTTCGTACTTTAGATTCTCTAAATATTCTGCCGCCGCTTTACTCCCCCACTGCTTGGCTAGCTATCGGATTGACCGCACCGCTTATCTTGATTGTCGCGCTGCCAATTCATCGCGCAGCACTTCGTAATATCTTCCACCCAACAATGGATTCGCTAATTTCACTTGGGTCACTCAGTGCATTTGGTTGGTCTATTTACTCAAATGCAACTGGCGCCGGAGATGTATACACAGAAGTCGCAGCCGGAGTCCTGCTCTTTGTAATTTTGGGGCGCTACTTAGAATCACGCGCTAAACATCGCGCAAGTAGCGCTCTCTCTACTTTGTTGGCACTTGGTGCTAAAGAAGTCACTGTATTAAGAAATGGTCTAGAAGTAATAATTCCAATTTCCGAGTTAGCAATAGGCGATGACTTTGTAGTTAAGCCAGGTGCGCGCATTGCAACTGATGGTTTAGTTATCTCTGGTGTTTCATCTGTTAACAATTCGATGATCACAGGTGAATCAACGCCGGTTGAAGTATCACCTGGCTCGCGGGTCATCGGAGCATCCTTAAATAACAATGGACGAATAATTGTGCGGGCAAACCGTGTCGGTAGTGATACCGAGTTTGCACGAATCACTGCAATGGTTGTCCAGGCGCAAGGGGTAAAAGCTCCAATTCAGCGCGTAGCCGATCGAATCTCATCAATATTTGTGCCGGTTGTTACAGCGCTAGCAATTGCCACATTTTTCGGTTGGTATTACTTAGGCAATAACGGCGCTGGACATTCAATTGCGCAATCAATTCAAATAGCGATCACCGTCTTGGTTATTGCTTGTCCGTGTGCACTCGGCTTGGCAACGCCTGTTGCTCTTTTGGTGGCATCAGGTCGTGGCGCATCACGCGGAATTGTCCTGCGCCAGCCGCGCGTTCTAGAGCTGGCGCGTAAAGTCGATGTCGTTGTACTTGATAAAACTGGCACTCTTACAACCGGGGTAATGAAAGTTATTGAGGCGACAATCCCGACGAGTGCGCACAGAGTTTTAGGACCAGATTTTGCTAGTTTCTTAAATGAAAAAACTATTCTTTCAACCGCTCTTTCCTTAGAGCTAGCTAATGATCATCCGATTGGCCAGGCAATCTCTTCTCACGCACTTGCGCAAGGTGCGAGTAGATCCGAAGTCACTGACTTTGCCCAAACACCAGGTGCTGGCGTTGCCGGAAGAGTGATGCTCGGCGCCATTTCCCCCGTTGTATTAATTGGTACCCCAAAGGCAATTGCACACAGTGCAACAGCATTTGATTCCGCAATTGAAAGCGCCATCGCTCGCGGAGAGGAAAATGGATATTCAGTTGCAGTCCTGGCATGGGATGGTGTCGCTATTGCCGTATTTGCAATCGGTGATCAAGTCAAAGCAGATGCCACATCAACTATTTCCGCTCTCATCGACAAGGGAATTACTCCTTGGTTGGTTACCGGAGATAATGAGGAAAGTGCAGCGGCTATTGCTCGTACCGTCGGAATAAAAGGTGAACACGTAATTGCGCGTGCCCTACCTGAAGAAAAGTTGGCACGCGTTAGCGCGCTAAAAGCTGCTGGCCACAATGTTTTAATGATCGGTGACGGTATTAACGACGCTGCAGCACTAGCTGCAGCCGACTTAAGTATGGCGATGGGAACAGGCACGGACACAGCGATTTCCAGCTCCGATATAACTTTGATGCGCCCGGAGTTAATGAGCGCCGTTGACGCTTTGAATCTTTCCAAGCGAACGCTCACAACTATTAAATCTAATCTGGGTTGGGCTTTTGCTTACAATGTAATTGGGTTACCGATAGCGGCTGCTGGATTATTAACACCAATGTATGCCGCCGCGGCTATGGCAGTTAGTTCGCTATTTGTTGTTACAAACTCACTTAGGATCAAGTAAGTCTGAAAGTTGGGTACTTATCTGTCACAAGAAGCAACATATAACCCTGAACGCGGTTTAGGTAAGCAATAGTTCCAAAAACTATTTCACCGGCCCACTTTGGATACTTGCCTGTTGCAGATGTCTGTACCCAGGCAATAACGGTTACGACCAATGAAAGAAGTAAGTAAGCAGCACCCACGATGTAATGCGGAATTGCTAGGAACCACTTAACCAAAGGCAACCAGCGATTTAAATTTTCGCCGCCTTTTACATCAGGAAATGTGACTTCAACTTTTGAGCTCGACTCGATCGATGGGTATTTATCATATAAAATTAGTATGTAGGCAGCAAAACGTGTTGATAGCTCAACTAAGGCGTGGTTGAAAGTCAGCACATAACTTGGGTATTTTCCACGGAAGAGCAGGGCCAAAAGAGTAGGGACTGCAATTACGCCGGCGGTTCCGAAGGCTACATCGCTACCATCACTAAAAGTTGCTTGAGTAAAAGTTGCAATAAAAATCATTGCAGGGAAGGCAAGAATTCCGCGGAAGAAAACGGTCTTACGGTTGCGATCCTTATGTTTAATAGTGATTGACGTCTTTACTTCGCTAGCCATGAAGAGACCTCAGTATTCTTTTGTATTACTAGTAGCGGGGGCAGGATTTGAACCTACGACCTCTGGGTTATGAGCCCAGCGAGCTACCGAGCTGCTCCACCCCGCGTCGGAAGTGTCAGTCTAAAGGGTCGTGAAGTAATAGCCAAATCGCTTTACTTACGTCCTTCAGCAGCAATCGCTGCAGCAAGTGCTGCCTTCAAACGATCTTGTGCACGGCCATATGCTGCAAAGTCTCCCTTTGCAAGTGCGGCATTTCCATCTGCAAGTGCTTGTCTAGCGTTTTGCAACGCGGACTTTAGATCTTCAGATGCGTTATTAGTTGTAGTTGTAACTGGTGTACCAGAAGATGATGTTCCAGAGTTTCCACCAAATACTTGATCAAGCGCGCCCTTAAGTGAACTGTCATAACCAATGACATCACCGAATGAGACAAGTACTTTTTGCAGCAATGGATAAGCCGCAGAGTTAGAGGTTGCCTTCACATATACCGGCTGCACATACAGTAATCCGCCACCGACTGGAAGTGTGAGCAAGTTTCCAAGCACAACATCTGATCCGCCTTGACGCAACAAGGAAAGTGAATTTGCAACTTCTGGTTTGGCTTCAAAGTTAGATGCAACTTGTGAAGGTCCGGCAACGTTGGTACTGCGTGGAAGTTGTAGGACGGTAATTTTTCCGTAATTTGGTCCGTAGTTGGAATCAACGACTGCAAATGCAGAAAGGTTCTCGCGACCACCACGTGGAACAAATGGAGTTGTAAGTGCAAATGTTGGTTTGTTAGATCCTGGCATTTCTACCGTCATGTAATAAGGAGGTTGGGCTCCTGCATTGGCACCGAATGTTGAAGGATCACGAGGCACGCGCCAGAAATCCTGTCCACCGTAAAAGGCTGACGCAGTCTGTACGTGATACGAACTAAGCACATCGCGTTGAACACGGAACATATCTTCTGGGTAGCGTATGTGCTCAAGAAGTTGCTTCGACATTTCACTCTTTGGAGTAACCGACTTTGGGAAAGCCTTCATCCAAGTCTTTAGTACCGGATCCTTCTCATCCCATTGGTAGAGAACAACAGTGCCGTCGTAGGCGTCAACTGTAGCTTTTACAGAGTTTCGTATGTAGTTGATATTTCGGTTGCTCTGGGCAGTAATCGCAGCCGAATTCGCGGTTAACGCATCTGCTGTTGCAGTGCCAAGTGAAGTTGTCTGTGAATATGGATATCCAGCGCTAGTTGTGTAGCCATCAATAATCCATTGAACCTTGCCATCAACAATTGCTGGGTATGGATCTCCATCAAGAGTTAGCCATGGCGCAACCTTGGCAACGCGTTCACGAGGTGAACGGTTGTATAGAATCTTTGATTCAGAGTTGATCAAACTTGAAAGAACGATGCGCTGTTCTTGGTATTGAATTGCAAAGAGAAGTTTGTTGAGCAAACCACCCATTGGTACTCCACCTTTACCGGTGTAGGTGTAGTTCTTCTGACCGTTTGCAGATGCATCATCTGGATAATCGAATTCGACTGGAGTATCTGTCTTTGGTCCACCAATAATTGAGTAATCAGGAACATTCTCACCAAAGTAAATACGTGGTTCAAATTTACCTAGGCCGGTAGTTGGTGGAAGGTCGCCAACCAAGAAACTTGGTTTGCCATCAGCATCGACCGTGTTTCCGAATGCGGAAACAAAACCAAAACCGTGTGTGTACACCAAGTGATCGTTAATCCAGTTACGGCTTGGGTTGCCATCAATATTTAATTCGCGAACCGCAACAACAGCATCGCGTTGCACGCCATTTACTGTGTAGCGATCAACATCTAGTGATTCAGGGAAGGTGTAATAAGGCTTGATCTGCTGTAACTGGCGGAAAGTTGCAGATAAAACATTCGGATCCATCAATCGAATATTTGCAACAGTTGCCGCATCAGCTGCGAGTTGTCCTGAGTTGGTTGAAAGAGTTGCTTGGTAGTCAGTCATTTCAACCTGGGATAGTCCAAAGGCATCGCGCGTTGAGTCAATATTTCGCTGGATATATGGCGCTTCTTTAGAGGATTCAGATGGCTTTACTTGAAATTGCTGCACGGCGCCTGGATAAACACCGGCAATTAATACAGATGAGCCAACCATCAAGGCTGTTCCAGCTGCAGGCAGCAACCAAGATTTGCGGACAATATTGGCAAAGAAGAGAAGAGAACAGATAACAGCAATTGCCGCGAGAATTGATTTAGCAGGCAGAGTTGCATTCACATCGGTATAGGTAAGACCTGTGATCAATCGACTTTCCTTTAGAGCCAGTGCGAAACGATCAAACCAATATGCAACGGCTTTGATTAGAACTATTAAACCCAATAGAACTGAGAGTTGAACGCGCGCTGCAACCGTTGTGCGATCACTGCGAAGTTGTGGGCGAAGTCCACCATAGAGATAGTGAATTGCCGCACTAGCCAGCGTTGCCAAGATAAGAGTTGAGATCGCCCAGCCGATTAGAGTTTGATAGAACGGCAAACGGAAAGCAAAGAATGAAATATCCATATTGAACTGTGGATCTTTAACACCGAAATCAGTCGAGTTCTTAAAGAGCAACCAAGAGCTCCAGAGTTGCACTCCGCTGGAACCGCCGAAGTAGAAGAGCACCACAACAACACCGGCAAAGACGAGTTTGCGAATCGGATCAATTGTTGCGCGATAACGCTCGAGGTTGTCCGATTCCATCGCCATCGAAACATCAAATGGGCGAGAGCGAAAGGCAAGGAAAACATTTAGCGAAATAATCGATGAGGTGATAAGTCCAAAGGCGATAAATAGCGCGACCTTCGTTGTTAGAACCGTTGACCAGACATCTGTGAAGCCAACTGACTTAAACCAGAGCCAATCCACATAAACACCGCTGAGTGCGACTAGCGCCCCGGCGATAACTGCCAAAATTATGAAGGTAAGGGCTAGTGGACTTGGCTTTTTCATCATGCTCCTAAGTTAGCGCAACCGCGCGGTCGTTTCGAATTGAGCGCCGTCATAGCCTCTTCCAGGCTGGAAACAGCGGCTATCTTGATTCTATCTGGGATATTTGCGATCGCTGGCGCTAGATCCTTGCAGTTATTTTCTGGGACTAAGAAGAGTGTGGCACCAGCCTTATTGGCTGCCAATATCTTTTCGGCAATTCCACCAATACTTCCAACGCGACCTTTGCTATCGATCGTTCCGGTTGTTGCAACGATTCGCCCCTTCAATATATTTTCAGGAGTCAACAGTTCGACTATGCCAAGTGCGAAAGCTAGCCCACCACTGGGGCCGCCTGTCTTGGCAAGTGCTATATCAATATCACTTGGTTTAATTTTCGCCGTAGCTAGTTGCGGATAATTCTTCTGCAAATAATCCAGCGCAGCAATTTTGGCACTTAACTGCGAATCAACCATCTCGGTCTTGGCAATTTTCTTCTCTGCTTCAGCACTTCGTCCATCTTTGTAATAAAGGGAGCGAGGCATAACGGCGTGATCGCTGCGGATCCAGGAATAAGCAAGCTCAAAGCCGGTGACATAGGCAGATGGATTAGTAATCAAAATTGAGAGCAAGTAAATCTTTCCATCACCTGGGTAGAAAGTTGGAGTAACTGAAGGCTTCTTTGATGGAGTTATTACCTTGGTTAAAACATCTTGCGCACTTCCAGGTGTAATGACAACAAAAGGCAATGGCGCAATTAAAGAGAGCACAAAGAAGAGTCCGAGTATAAAAGTTGCCAGTCTGGGAAGTCGGATCTGGATCATTACTTCAAGCCATGGTCTTTAAAGTTAGCGCTCCACAGGTGGTTGCACTGGTTCGACTTCATCTGGCTCTTCGCTAGCAATAGTTATTTCGGCATCCCTGAAAGAATCTTGAAAACGTTGGAATTGGCCGACCGAACGCGTGGTCTCTGATTCGAATTTAGATTTAAATTGCGTTACCCAGAGAACATAACCCAGCGCGCCAATCAGGCCAGCAAGTGGGATAACCCACCAAATGAGTGCCATGAATGCGTTGGACATGTTCGGTAGCCTATCTCTTGCGGGAAGAAATCTCGCATTGGCGTTGTTGGAACCAATACACAAGATCTAGCTTTTTTAATGGGGGCGGTTATGGCCGGTTTTGGATTCATTCCAAACGATCCTGACGACTCTGAAAATTCTGGAGAAAGCGGTCGTCCTGATTTCGAAGCGATGATGCGCCAAATGCAAGAGCAGATGAAAGCGCAATTTGAACAATTAGGAATTAATCCGGCTGGGTTTGTAAATCCATTCACAACACTTTTTTCACAAGCAGGTCAAGGTGAATCTTCCAAAGAAGGTGTGCTCTCAATTGCAACCGCGCGCGAAACCGCGAAGAAATTTGTATCGGTCCAAGGTTTAAAACCACTTGGCACAAAAGATTTAGAAGTTGTGAAAAACGCATTTGAAATTTCTGAGGTTTGGCTAAATGAAGCAACCGTTTTCCCGGCCGCACCAACAACGCCGACTGCGGCCAGCCGCTTGGACTGGGTAAATGAGACCATGGTTGGTTGGCATAAGACCATGGAGCCACTGGCTGCGGGGCTATCTGCTGCAATTTCGAACTTGTTAGACCAAGCGATGACCGCACAGGCAGGTGAAAGCCCTGAAGGTGCGCCTCCAATAGAGATGATCACGATGATGTTGCGCTCATTTATAGGCACCATGATCGCCACCCAACTTGGCCAATCAATCGGCACTTTATCTACATCCGTTACGGGAGCACATGATGTGGGCCTGCCCTTGCTTGATCCAGCGCGCGCCATTGTTATCCCTGAAAACATCGAACTTTGGGCCGCTGAATTAGAGATTGCAAAATCAGAAGTCTTTATCTATCACGCACTTCGCGAAAGCGCGGTCGCTCGACTCTTTGCAAACAATCCGTGGCTGGTCTCTTATATTCAAAGCGCCGTTGTTGAATATGGCAAAGGAATAAATATTGATATCGATGCCATTCAACGACAAGCCCAAGAAGCCTTTGAAAAAGCCCAAGAAAATATGGGCGATGGGGCAGCCCAAGGTGATGCCCTGGGCTTTGCCCTAGATAGCGGAATATTCACGCCTGAAGAATCGTCTGCACAAAAAGTTGCACTTCTTAAACTCGAAACTGTTTTAGCGTTAATTGATGGTTGGACTGATGAAGTAAGTGCACTCGCCGCCGGAGATCGTCTGCCAGCAATAGAACAATTGCGCGAAACTTTGCGACGACGTCGCGCATCGGCAGCACCTGCACAACAGCTTTTCTCTTCAATGCTTGGCTTGCAAGTTTCGCCAAAGTTAACTCGCGAGGCGAGCGCTTTCTGGAAGAAGATCCGCGAAGTTAAATCAATTTCAGAGCGCGATCAGATCTGGAGCGGCTTGCTTCCAACGGCAGATGATTTATTGGACCCTGAAAAATTTCTCACCAGCACATCAATTCCAGATGATCTCTCTGGTCTGCTTTAATTTATTTTTTTAGACAAATAACCTTTAGAAAAAGCGAAGTCCCCGGCCGCTAATTTGATTTATCTGCCTTCCCCTTGCAGATAGATCAAACAGTTATCCGAGGACTTCGTAAGCGCAACTTATGACCAAAGTTGCCGAGAATCAAATGATTCGAGATTTGACACGCCTGTAATTTGGGTTGTAGTGCAAAAATGTTTTTGCCTAAATCTCTCAACACGTACTTTAGATTTTGCAGATTTCAATCTAATTTGCGATTCGGGGAGTACTTTTTGACTATGTCATTTGAAAGCGATGAAAGCGAAGATGACTTAACCCTGCCTGGGATTTCAGAGGGTGAGATAATTGTCATTCGCTCGGCACGACGCAAGCGAAACATCTCGGCCTATCGCCAAGGTGGTCGAATAATTGTTTCAATCCCTGCGCGCATGAGCAAAGCCGATGAACACGCCATCGTGCCCGAGATGATCGCCAAGATTCGTAGCCAAGAGAGTTCACGGATACCGAGTGAAGAACGCCTCATGGAGCGCACAGGTGAACTAATGGCATCCCTAGCCCCAGAGATCACTGCTCGCCCCGCCTCGATCAACTGGCGCCCTATGCGCGAGCGCTGGGGATCTTGCACCAGCGTTGATCGAACGATCCGCATCTCAGATCGCCTGAAGTTAGCCCCGGATTACGCGCTGGATTACGTCCTCTTCCACGAGGCTATCCATCTGCAGCATTTTGACCATGGCGAAGCCTTCACTGAGGTTTTGGCCCGATTTGAGGGCGCCGAGCTGGCGAGTGCCTATTTGGATGGGTATGAGGCGGCCGAACGCGCCTTGGCTGAGCCTGTGGAGTTAAAAAAATTACGCACAAATAAGGGCTAGTTCAGCGTATTTGAGCGTGAGCAGGGGTATCGTCAGGCTTGCACGTGTGAGCGCTCAGAGCTCAAGCGGCGATTGGAGGAAATTATGACAGCAGAGACATACAAAGGTGACGCTTACTGCGTTAAGTGCAAAGCGAAGCGTGACTTCGAAGGCACTGTGAAGATCTCCGAATCTGGTCGTCGCATGGCACAGGGCATCTGCCCAGTCTGTGGCACCAAGGTCAACAGAATTCTTGGCAAAGCTCAGTAATCAAGTTCACTGAACTTAAAAATTCACCCCGTTGTTCATCACACGTTGATGAGCACGGGGTGAATTTATTTTTAGCCCCGTAGTTAATCTTTCGCGCCATCGATAGCGACTACACACATGCGCTCGAGCACTAACTGCGGCCAGCGCCAATCCTTTGCAGATGAGCGAAGAAAGACTGCAAGAGCTTAAATTCAAATCTGGAATCAATCTATATGCCGGTGAGCTGGCGGGCCAATTTCTCTTTGGAACCATGCGCAGCCGGCTAGCCATTGCCTCACCCCTTGCCCCCGAAATTTATTCTGCGCTAAAGCGCGGAATCACCCGCGGTGAGTTGGATGCGCTCTTGGCAATTAGCGCTGCCGACTTGGATGAACTGCTGGCACAACTGCGCTCTTATGAATTCCTAGAAACGCAAGCGAGTGCCATCCAGATTTCGCAGCGCTTTATTTCTAATATCGCCGAACGCGCTGCCAAAGGAAGTGATCGCAGCAAAGACGCCTCTTATGCGCAGATGAAAAATCGGATTGCACCTGAATTAACTCTGACAAGGTGGTTACCAGGGGTTTGTGATTCAGGAGTTGCAACGGTGAGCGCTCGCCAAAGTGCGCATCTAGAAATTTCTGGAAATTCTCGTGCTACTCAACATTTATTTTCAGCTCTTATCGCAAGTGGCCTTATACATACGCAATTTGCACCCTCCTTTCGTCGCGGCCGCGAACAAGTCTGCGATGCTGATATCTCTGGCGGATTTATCTCAGCCGTTGATTATGGGCAGGTATTTACAACGCTCTGCCACGAAAAAGCAAAATCAATTGCGCTCTTTCCGCAATGCTCTGAAGAGAGTGCCGAAGAGCTACCTATCGGATTTGCCGAGAAGGTAATTAAGATCCACTTCGGAGAAATTGATTCGGCCCTGCTTGCCCTTTGGATGTCTGCTGGACAAGAACATTTACTTGTCAGTGAAATTAGTGGCGGGTATTTAACAATTACTCCATTAATCAGGCCTGGCATAACTCCTTGCAGCCGTTGCTGCGAATTAACAATTGCAGATCAAAGCAGAGCAACGCTATTGGAGAAAGCATCGACTAAAGATGAACTACCAATAGTTGGAGCCAACTACCTGGCCTCGATTTTGGCGGCACAACTACTGCAACTAATTGACACCGGGATTTGCACTCTATCCACCGAGGCAATTTCAATCGATTTGCTAGACCTCTGTAACACAAAACACATCGCCGTCACGCGCCATCCCATGTGTGGGTGTAGCTGGTAATAAGTTTTCAAATAGCGCTGTGAACACTTTCTCTGAACAATAGGCGCATGGCTAAGAAGGAGTCGAACCAGACTCAGATCCCGAGTTCCACCGCTGCCCGTTCGGCGAAGATGGTCTCCATTCCGGTCGGACTTGCCGGTCGTGGCATGCTCGGACTCGGCAAACAATTAGTCGGACAATCTTCATCAGTAGTTATTACAGATATTCAAGAGAAAACTGCAGAGCAACTCTTTAAAGTCCTTGGCGAGCTAAAGGGTGGTGCGATGAAATTCGGCCAAGCGCTCTCGGTATTTGAAGCAGCGCTTCCTGAAAACATTGCCAAGCCTTATCGCGAGACTCTTACCAAACTACAAGAGTCAGCACCTCCCTTGCCAACTCGTGTGGTGCATAAAGTTTTGGCAAAAGAGTTAGGCGAAAACTGGCGCGATAACTTCACTTCATTTGATGACAAGGCAACGGCTTCCGCTTCGATTGGCCAAGTTCATAAAGGTGTTTGGAAAGATGGTCGCGCCGTTGCCGTCAAGATCCAATACCCAGGTGCTGCCGAAGCTTTAATCTCAG
Source organism: Actinomycetota bacterium (assembly GCA_947490845.1). Taxonomy (GTDB): domain Bacteria; phylum Actinomycetota; class Actinomycetes; order Nanopelagicales; family Nanopelagicaceae; genus Planktophila. The sequence continues at coordinate 27,063 of CANLHI010000006.1, forward strand.
ATTTAAATCAGATCCAACGCTTTGCCAAAATTTTCCAATTAGTTTTGCCCGGCTTAGAAATGAAACCGTTGCTAGAAGAACTACGTGCACGCATTATCGAAGAAGTTGATTACAAATATGAAGCCGAGGCGCAAGAAGCGTGCTGGCGCGCATATGAAAATGATCCAGACGTTGCAATTCCAAAAGTTGTAATGGCTGCCGATAAAGTTCTTGTCTCTGAGTGGCTAGAAGGAATTCCGCTTTCTAAAATCATTGCAAGTGGAACACAGGAAGAGCGCGATAACGCAGGTATGCGTTTGGCCAGGTTCCATTTCACATGCCCTGAGCGCGCAGGTTTATTGCATGCTGATCCACATCCTGGAAATTTCCGTTTATTGGCCGATGGCCGCATCGGAGTATTAGATTTCGGCGCCTGCAACCGTCTGCCAAATGGATTCCCTGAGCCATTTAAGAATCTGTTAAAGCACGCACTCGACGATGATGCGCAAGCTTTATATGACGGCTTTAAGAAAGATGGATTTATCCTAGAAGATGTCGATGTTGATCCAAATCTTGTTCTAGATTTCTTAGTTCCACTTGTTGAACCACTGCGAACTGAAACATTTAAATACTCACGCGAATGGTTGCGCGATCAAAGCGCCCGCTTTGGCGATCCACGCAATCCAACTGCCAAGATCGGCTTCCAACTTAATTTGCCGGCTGAATATGTATTAATCCACCGCGTTACCTTGGGAACAACTGGCATCTTCTGCCAGTTAGAAGCCGAAGGCAAGTTCCGCGATGAAGCACTTTCCTGGTTCCCCGAAATCGCACCTGCTGGCGTTTAGCGAGATATTTTTCGAACCATTTTCCAGTGATATAAATAAACTGGAACTGTCACAAGTAAAGTCACGAGTGAACTAGTTATTCCGCGAGTGGCATTACGGCGGTTCTGATCGATATTGGATTGCTTGAGAACCTCAGGATCTATTTTGGGATCGGTCTGAGCTGCATAAGGATCAACGTAACCGGCATCAGGAACTATTAAATCTAGGCCTCGGTTAATCAAACTAATTACCGTGAAGAGACAGACGAGAAGAGTTATAAGGCTGACCGCGTATAAATAAAGTGAGCGCCAATCAACGCCTTGTTGCGATGCAGCAACGGTTGGTTTTGCTGCACTCTTCTTTACGGGCGCGGACTTCTTTACAGTAGTTGCCATAATTCGAGTGTACTCCCGCAGTTCTTAATCTTCATCACTTTGCACGATACAGAATGGATGTCCTGCCGGATCTAGATAAACTCTAAATCGATGTGGTCGCACTTGATGATCTGCTTTACGACCACCGATTGCCAGAATTTCGCGTTCTGCAATATCTAAATTCTTTGCGTGAAAATCCATATGTGCTTGCTGTGGCAGATCACCGGTCGGCCAAGTCGGCACACGATAGTTATCGATTTTCTGAAAAGCCATCTTCGTTCGATCATTTTCATCCCATAACTCAAGCCATTCACAAGTTTCTGCAGTCTCGCCTTCATCAAATGGCTGAACCTTTAACCCAGTAATTTTTGAATAGAACTTCGCAAGTTCTACCGGGTTGGCACAATCAAGTGCGGTGTATGCGTAATTAGCGATGGTCATGCGTTTATTCTCGCATGACCATCGCTGGTAACGGATACCTGCCGATAGAAGTAATTACACGAACGCCGCAATGCGCGGTGGACGTCCCGCACGGCGCTTGCGCTCAATAATTACGCCATCTTCGATTAACTGCCCACCCCAAACACCACATGGCTCTTCGCGGGATAAGGCACCGTCTAAACATTTATTTCGCACAGGACAGCTTCCACAAAGCGCTTTCGCCTGAGCAATTCCTTCATCACTTTCGGAGAAGAAGAGTTCGGGATCAGCGTTATGGCATGGCAAAGTAAAGGCGATGGCCGAGTCATACGTACCGGTTACTTCATAGAGACCGATCTTCTCGCCTGTTTGTGCCCAGCCTGGTACCTGTAGTTCGCTGTAGAGAACGCTCATCGTTCTCACCCACTTTCTTCTCTCTCGTTCTTTCTCTGGTTTTATTTGGATTTAGTTTGGTTTGGTTTTTGGTAATAAAAAAAGGCCTTCAACTCCTTTGTGGAGTTGAGGCCTTAGGTTTGGCGTCTATCGGTGTTATCCGATCGAACCTCCTGTGGCCTCATCCACGGCGTAAAAAGCTGCGTAAAACGCTGGCTTTGACGCTGCGGGCCAATTTGAATGCTTCTTTGTAGTCGCATGGAAATTGGCAGGCGAAGTAGCAGCGCCGCGTGTAACGCGTGCTGTGGTGAATGATTTAGATGTAAACATCTTTCATTCTCCTTTTCGCCTATTTAGCCGAACACCTACTTGGTGAAAGGCAAGGGTAAACCACAGATAGAGGTCTGCGCAACCTAATTAATTAAGCCCGCCTCACGCAGGAATCGGCTCGGATTCTGGCGGTGGCTGATGTGGAGATCGACCTTCGCGCGGGTCATTCCAACATAGAACAAACGGCGTTCTTCATCGATCTGGTCATCAAAGGGCAATATTCCTTCAGATGCGCCGATTAAAAATACTCGCTCCCATTCCAGCCCTTTTGCCGCATGCAGAGTTGCCAGGGTGATTACCGGCATTGTCGGTGGATTGTTCTGTTGCACGCGATCTTCAATTTCACGCAAATAACTACGTAGCGTCTTTGGGCTAAAACTATTGTCGTCATCTAGTTCGCGCGCCAGGTGCAGCAGACCCGCAATGCCATCAATGCTTTCTCCAGTTAAAAATGGTTGCGCAATGGTTCGTAGCTCATCGATCCAAGAGACGCCTTCTGTAGGCAAAACAGATGCGCGACGCACTTCCTTTAAAAAATCACGAACATCTTGGCGATCGAAAAATCTTTCTGTACTGCGCACCTGATATGGCAGACCTGCTTTATTCATCGCGCGCTCTACGCCCTTTAATTGGTTATTGGTTCGCGCCAAGATCGCGATCTCTTGCGCCTGGGTTCCACTATTTAATAGTTCAGAAATTTGGGCAAGGACGCCAACAATTTCGGCATCTTCATTGGCATAACCATCAACGCTGGGTTTGGTGCCATGCTCATTTAGCGCAACTAACTCTTGACCCATTACGCCATGACGCAAGAGCGCATTTGCAGCAAAGGTAATTTCGGGGGTGGAGCGATATCCGGTACTTAAGCGAATTACTTCAGCATCGGGAAAACGTTTCGTGAAGCTATTTAAAAATACTGGTGTTGCACCAGCAAATGAGTAAATAGTTTGCGCAGGGTCTCCGACCACACAAATATCTTGGCGCGAACCAAGCCAAGCATTTATTAAACGTTGCTGGACTGGCGAAATATCCTGATATTCATCGATTGTGAAGTAGCGGTACTGATCCTGCACTCGCTCGCGAACAGCGCGCTCTTCTTCCAGCATCGCGGCAGTTAACAAAAGTACATCCTCAAAATCAATTGCTAGCTCTTGCTTCTTAACGCTTTCATAGGCGGTGTAAACCTGCGCCAATTTTTCTGCAGCAATTCTAGGTTTCTGGGTGCGCTTACCAATCTCATTTATAAAATCTTCAGGTGCGACTTGCGAAACCTTTGCCCATTCAATTTCACTTGCGATATCGCGCATTAATTCGCGCGAAGTAGCACGCAGTTCACCTGATAAACCAGCGCGATTAATCGCTTCTCCAATAAACCCGGCCTTAGCGGTCATTAACTCAGGTACTCGCCCGCCAAAAACGCTGGGCCAGAAATAGATCAGTTGCTTAAGGGCTGCTGCGTGAATTGTGCGTGCGGCAACCGTTGGAACGCCAAGGGCGCGCAAGCGCGTGCGCATTTCACCCGCGGCACGCGAAGTAAAGGTCAGTGCCAAAACTTTCTGTGGATCCATCGTTCCGATGGCGGCTGCATATGCGATGCGATGTGTGATGGCGCGCGTCTTGCCTGTTCCAGCACCTGCGATTACACAAACTGGTCCGCGTGAGGCTAGCGCTACTGCTTTCTGGTCGTTATCTAGAGCCTCCAAGATTTCTTGCGCACGAAGATTTCCGGTTTCCTCACTCATGCATATAACCAGCGGTCAATCATTTTGCGCGAGACAGACATAATCGGCGGTAGTGAGAGTGAACCAGCAGCGACTTGTTCATTAAATTGTGCGCGCGATAACCATTTGATCTCAACAATTTCTTCACCATCAGGTCGAGCGACCTCTGGGAAATCTGTAATTGCCTCAAATGAGATCATGATTGATGCTGGAAATGGCCAAGGTTGTGAACCTAGATAATTGATTTCACGCACTGCAACGCCAGATTCTTCATAAACTTCACGTTGCACGCACTGCTCAAACGTCTCACCAGGTTCTAGAAATCCGGCAAAGCAAGAGAATCTACCTTCTGGCCAGATCGGTTGGCGCCCCAACAAAATACGATCATCGGCATCGCGCACTAAAACAATTACTGCGCAATCTGTGCGCGGGTAATGTTCACTCTGATCTGCATCGCACTTGCGAACTGATCCACCCATCGCAACAGATGTTGGCGCCCCGCATCGCGCGCAATGCGGATGTGTTTTATGCCAATTTGAAAGCGCAACTGTGTGCAGAGCAAGTTCCATCTGCATCTCATTGAGGTCTCCCCCAATTTCGCGCAGCGTCGCATATCCATCTGGTGCATCATCGCTCTGCGATTTAGGATGATCTGAGTTCCATGCAAAATACGGTTCGCTATCTAATACATCTAAACCTAGAAAATATTTCTCGCCTGCCTTAAATTCTCCGCTCTTAATTAGCGCGGCGATTTCTGTAGAGTTTAGGAAATCAAGCTCAGTGGCGCCTGGAGAAACTGCCAACCGCCCATCACTGAAGTGAACGATCTTGGCTTTAGCCCACATCTGATCCAGCGTTGCTTGGTTAGATCGCAGGTGTCCGGCGCGGTCCATCTTCGATACTTGTCCGTTGACCGCGCTCATAAGGGGCAACGCTACTAGCCTTCGCCATATGCGCATCACCTCGTGGAATCTGCTCCATGGCATGCAAATTCCGCCCAACCCCGCAGGTCCATCCGCGCCAGCACTGCAGCGGGCGATCGCCGAAATCGCAAGTGATGTCATCGCGGTGCAGGAAGTCGATTATTTGCTGCCGCGCTCAGGCGTCATAAATCAAATTGCTGACATTGCCACTGCAATGAGCGCAACTGACTGGGCTTTTGCACCGAGTGTGATCGGAACTCCGGGTGAGAAATGGCGCAAACTAAATGAGCGAGACCCAAAATACATTTCAAATAGCTCAATCGGTGATCTAGCCGGAAGTTATGGAATTGCGATCGCTTCAAATATTCCAGTCATTAAGTGGCAAAGGTTAGAACTTGGTAGATCCGTTATCGGAATGCCACTTGTTGTGCCGACTGAAAGTGAAACAAGTAGCAGACCAAAGATTCGCGCCATATATGTGCGCGATGAACCACGAGTTGCCCTTGCTGCAACTCTGCAAAATGGTTTTACCGTGATAAATACTCATCTCTCCTTTGTGCCCGGTGTAAATCTCGGGCAATTAAATAGGCTAAAGCGTTGGGCAGGGCAAATTGCGCACGAGACAAATACGATCCCGCTAATTCTGGGAGATTTAAATCTGCCTAAAGGTATTCCAGCAATTGGTTCTAAATGGAAATCTTTGGTGACTCAGAACACTTACCCAAGTTGGGGAGCGAAAATACAATTTGATTACATTTTGGCTGATGAATTACCCGGGTATCAATTCACTGATCGCAAAACGGTTAAGACAGGTGTGAGCGATCACCTGCCCTTGCGAATTGAGTTAGTTAGAACCCATAAGTAGTTCAACAAGTTGAGTATGACTTAACAAATCTGCGGGGCGATCTGTTTCACCGGATGGAACATAATGAAAAGCAGCCGATACTTGGGATGAATCGATGCCCTTTAAGTTAGCCCAAGCAAGGCGATAAACGGCTAACTGCACGGCCGATGACGCACCTAACTTAGTTGAACCTGTTTTCCAATCGATGACTTCATATCGACCATTGATTTCATAGACCGCATCTATGCGCCCACGCACCAAAACCCCGCCAATTACCGCTTCAAATGGCACTTCTACGGCAACTGGAATCCGTGGCGCCCAATCCGATGCCAGCCATGCGTTTTTAAGTTGCTCAAGTGTTTGATCAGGTTCAAGCGGGTCAAGGAAATCTAAATCATCGTCGTCAAATAAAGTTGCGGCGCGAAAATGCTTTTCTATCCATAAGTGGAAAGCGGTTCCGCGGCGAGAATATTCATCTTGTGGCCTTGGCATAGGACGGCGAATATTTAGGGCAAGTTCAGTTGGATCTTTATGTAAGGCAACAAGGGTTGATGTGGAAAGGCGCGGTGGCAGTGCTACTTCTAGGCCACCATTTCGCAGCAACGTATTTTCATGAATTAAAGCTTGTGCATCTTGGGCCCAAGAAATAATTTCCAAATCAGTCTCAACGAATTTACTTAAGTCAATTGGTTTAGCGCTATTTACAAGTGCGATCTTAGATTCGAATTCTGCGCGCTTATCACCCAGTGGATCACGGGGCCAGATTCCTGTAGCTGGATTTTCAAGCTTGGGATTTTTATCATCATCTTCTGGTTGTGTTGCATTATTTAAAATAGTGCCAGATTTTTGGGCAACTAGCGCCACTTGTTCAAAGATTGATGAAGGCTTAACCCAATCTGCGCCGTCGCGCCACCAAGATGTTGTGGCGATTAAATGTGTGCGGGCACGAGTAAATGCCACATAGCCCAAACGAATTTCTTCGCGGATTTTCGTTGCATTACAGATTTTGCCGTAGGCCTCAATCTCTTTTTTTGCCTCCGAATTCTTGGTAACACCGTTAAATGAGAAGACCGGCAACTCTGCGCTATCACCGCGTAAATGAAATGGAATATGTTTCTCATTGGTGATCCAATTCTCAGGATCTGATTTGTTTATCCCCGGAAAAGTTCCTTCGGCTAATCCAGGAACTGCCACCACATCCCATTCGGCGCCCTTTGACATATGCACGGTGAGAATCTGAACCACGTCGCTGCGCACCTCAGGAGCAGCTGATTTCAAGCCCCCCTCTTCCTCGCCAGTGATATCTAGCCACTGCAGGAATGAAGTTAAGGTACCGCCGCTGCGCGCGAACTTTCCCGCCTCATCTAAGAAACGATCAATATGGCGGCGGCCTGAACCAGTGCCATCTCGCAACATAACTTCTTCTTCTAGGTGCAGATATCGTTCAATATCATTTATCAAATCTGTGATCGTGCCTCCGGCGCGTGAGCGGATGCGACGCAGATCGGCTGCAAAACGAGTTATCCGTTTAAATCCATCTTCGCTAAATGTCTTACGATCAGCTTTTTCAATCTCATCAACTGTGTCAATAAGTGAACCTAAGAATTGATCATCAGCTTCTGCGCGTTCCGGATTTCCGGCAGCAATCTTCTTAATTAACGATTTGCTTTCAGCGCGTGATCCTCTGGCGCGATTACGTGAGTAAGCCCCAAGTGCTGCCAAATCTTTAGCGCCTAGATTAATCCGTGGCCCGGTTAGATGGCGCATCATCGCAGCACCTGCATCAGGGTCGGCGATTATCTTTAACATTGAAACGATGTCAGCAACTTCTGGGACATGAATTAACCCACCAAGGCCAATAACATCAACTGGCATACCGGCCGAACGAAGAGCACTTTCAATTGCTGCAATTTGTGAACGTTTACGTACCAAGACTGCAAAAGTTGTGCGCTTTTGCGCACTTTGCGCTAAACGCTTTTCATCAAACCAAAGTGGCGAGAAGGAATCAGCAATCGCTTGCGCTTCGGCTTCAATAGTTTCAAAGACTCCGCAAATTAGATTGCCCGCACCCGCACCAATGCGCGGGGTAAGGGGTGGGACATCGGCGCCACTTTCTGCGCGGATCTGCTCGGATACAACGTTTGCAAGTTCCAAGATCGCTTTATCATTTCGAAAAGTAGTCAGTAGTGAATAGCGCTCTGCTCCAGTTTGGCCAGCAACCTTAGGGAAATAGCGGGCAAATGAGTTGATTGTGCCGGCCGAAGCCCCGCGCCAGGTGTAAATAGCTTGGCATGGGTCGCCAACTGCCATAACGGGATGGCCGCCACCGAAGAGCGATGACAACATGCGCACTTGTGATTGAGATGTATCTTGATATTCATCAAGTAATACAACTGAGTATTTGGCGCGTTCTAATTCGCCAACATCAGCAAAATTAGTAGCAATATCTGCAGCAAGTGACATTTGATCATCAAATGAGAGTTGCCCAGATTGTTGACGGCGCTGAATGAAACTCTCCACCATTGGCAAAAGCCCAATGCGTTGAGTCAGCGCGCGATTTACCTTACGCACGTGATCATTTAAATCACCAGTCATTGCAGATAGCTCTTGCAATACTGCAAGATCCGCTGCTTCAATAGCGTCAGGTTTAACTTGATGCTCTAGCATCAACTTCGTCAGGCCTAATAAATCATCGACGACTGTGCTGACTGCAGATTCGTTGGTATAGGTCGCATCATCCCAATTGCGAACAACATCATTTGCCAACTGCCACATCGCAGCATCGCCCATCGGTACAATATCGGCATCTATTCCAAAGCGGATAGAGTGTTCGGAAAGTAAACGGGCGGCATAAGAATGGTAGGTAGTAACTGAGACTTCTAGCGGAGTATCTGCCGGAATTAGGTTTGCGCTTCGTAATTGTCGCAAACGGGTGCGGATACGAATAGCAAGTTCGCCGGCGGCTTTGCGCGTAAAGGTTAGCCCCAGAATTTGATCAGGGCGGGCATAACCATTTGCAACAAGATAGATAACTCGCGCTGCCATGGTTTCAGTCTTACCTGATCCAGCACCTGCGATAACAACTGCCGGTTCAAGAGGATTAGTTGCAATAGAAATAATCGCGCTTTGTTCAGTGGTAGGTTCATAAACTTTGGCGCCGACTTTCTGAAGGGCGGCTGCGATATCTTGCGGTGAATACTTCTCGATCATTCGATCACCGCCCGTCCTTCATTTTGGATTGGGCAGGCCGCCTTTACTACGCATTTCTCGCACATTTCATTGATTTTCGCCTGGAAGGTTGCCGCGCCCATACCTTCGGCTATCTCTTCAATCTTTGCTTTTACAGCCGTCTCATCAATTACAAATTGTTGGCGCGTTGTAACTTTTACTGAATCCTTCGCCAGATAAACAAGTTCGGCGCCAGTAGATTTTGTACCCGATAGCTTGCCTTCGAAACCATCGAGTGCCACGGCAAGTTGATAGCAAGCTAATTGCAAGTTATCTAGCGCTTCGGTTTTTTTGATCATATTTTTACCTGTTTTAAAATCAATCACATAGAAATTCCCATCAGAGTCAACTTCTATGCGATCAACGCTGCCCCTAATTTGGGCACGGCCAACTTGAATCGTAAAGTTAAGTTCGGCACCGACCACATCACGTGTTGTTCGTGCGTGGTAGCGCGCAAATCTTTCCAGCATTTTTACCGCACGCTTAAGCGCAGATGTGCTAACCCATCCATCAGTTGGATCAATTAACGACCAGGCTGATTGCAGCTTGGCGATCAAATCTGCGTCCGTTATGCCAGGTTCTTCAACTTTAATCCGAGCAAATTCGTGAATTGCTGATCCAAGAATTTGCGCAGATGAATCTCCGTTAGTTCCGCCATTCTTTTCCAAGAACCATTTCACACCGCATTCGGTAAATGATTCGGCGCCACTTGGTGAGACCGGAACGCTTTCATCCGGGCCAACCACGCTTTCAGTAGATGAGATTGGCAATGAACCAGTCCAGTTTGTGGGATCTGCTGAATGAATTTGTGATTGTGCCAGAGTCTTTAGCAAACCGGCACAAGTTTGTGAATTAGCGCCCGATAAATTCTGTCGCAAGGTGGCAACTAACGCCGATGTTGTTAGAGGTCGAGGTACTTCGGTTAAAGGTGGTTCTTCAAGGCCAGAATTACTACCTAACTCTTCAAAGTAGGCCGATGGTTCGTCATCTTCACGTTGCACCGCAGTCACGATTAAACCTTGGCGGGCGCGGGTTATAGCCACATGCAGCAAGCGTCTTTCATCTTCTGCCAAAGCACTCGCCGCGATTACATCGAGTTCTATGCGCGCTAGATCTCCGTGGCGTTCGCGTTCTACAAGGCGTTCACTGCCAAGTAGTGAACTGCGCTGTCGCAAATTAGGCCAAACACCTTCTTGTAAACCAGCGACTGCAACAACTTCCCATTGGCGACCCTTTGCCGAATGCACCGTAAGGATCTCAACGACATCTGGGCGAACACCTTGTGAAGTAATTAGATCGCCAACAATTGATTCGCGGGCTATCTCATCTAAGAAAGCAGACGGTTTGGAATATGGAAAACGTTCGGTGAATCGTTGTGCTGAGTCAAAGAGTTGAATAATTGCATCCAGATCGCGGTCAGCACCGGCTCCTCGGTTGCCACCACGAAGTGCGCTATTGCGCCAGGCGGTGCTTAGCTTTTCATTATCACTTGATTTAGCGTTATCCCAAATTGCCCAGAGTAAATCTTCGGCGCGTGCACCTTTCTTATGAAGTGACTTACGCGCCTGAGCAAGTAATTCGTAAACTCTAGTCAGCGCAGCGCTATCTTCAATTGGGATATCACCTTTATCAATGGCATCAATAAGAAGTTGTGTGCCACCGCGCAAATCTGTTTCATCAACGCGTGCAGCCAGCAGCGCCGTGCGGATTCGACGAAGTGAAATGGAATCGGCGCCACCGAATTCACTAATCAATAGACGCTCGCAGGTATCAAGGTTTAGCGGTTGATCCCCGGTTGCAACGCGGGCTAACAACAAAAATGGCGCAATTGCAGGATTAGCAGATAACGCTTCCAGATCCCCAGCAACTGGAATAGAGACTTGTGCGAATGCGCGACGTAATGCGCTGGCTTGTGTTCCGGCAGAACGCAGAATCACTGCCATTTGTGAATATGGAATTGCATGCATCAGATGTGCGCGTTTGAAATGGTAGGCAATGTATTGCGCTTCCTCTGATTGCGAACGCAGGCGAGCGGCCGAGAAAGCGTTATCTAGCGCTGGTTTTTCCAGGTATGTGCAGATGCGTTGGCGGGTAGGTGAAGGTGCTCTAAATTGCGAAACCACAGAGCGAGCAATCTCGAATATTTCGGGGCGGCTGCGATAAGAATTGGTGAGCAGAATTTGTGTAGCGCCTTTTGCCAGATGCTTATCCACTTCAACCTTTAAACCATCGGGATCAGCACCGCGGAATCGACCAACGGCAGAATCGGCATCGTATGCAATAACCAGATCGCTGCCAGTTAATAGCGCAAGCAGTGCGCGTTGTGCGGGATCACTTTCTTGGTATTCATCAACCATGATCGTTTTAAAGCGGGCTTGTAATTGTGCGCGCAGATCTTCATTGGCAAGCAAGTGAGCAATAGTCACACTAATCAGCTCTGATGGATCAATGCGCATCTTGGCATCTCCGGCAGCATCTTCGCGGATTGCCATAATTTGCTTATAGCGCTTCCAGAAGTCGGCAGCAGGTGCCCAATATTTCTCACCAACTGTTTTTCCGCGTTGTGCTAACTCATCAGGTGAAATGCCACGTTCGTTGGCGCGCATAATCAAATCGCGAAGTTCGCGGATAAATCCTTGCGTTAAAAGTGGATTGCCTTTCTTGCCTTCACCATCATGTAAATCATCTGGCCACTGGCGATATCCATCTTCGACATCACCTTGCAACAATTGTTCAATAAAGTTCTCTTGTTCGGGACCAGATAGCAAAATTGGCTCGTGATAAGAATCGCCTGAGTTCATTTTCAATATTGAATAAGCAAGTGAGTGAAAAGTTCGTGCAAGTGGTTCGTGCATTGTCGATGTAGTGCGCAGCGCAATCGCATCGCGCAGTTCAGATGCGCGTTGGCGTCCATAAGTAAGAAGCAATATTGAATCTGGATCTTGACCGGCCGTAATGCGCGAGACTGCTGCGGCAATTAAAACGCTGGTCTTACCGGTGCCGGGACCACCTGCAATTAATAAAGGTGAACCGCGATGAGCAACAGCTGCATCTTGTTGGGCATCTAGCTCCATTGGCCGTGGCGCAAGCGGGCTGCGCGTTAGCTTGATGGAAGGAGTCGTCATATGAGGTATTGAACCCCAAGCCCCTGACATTTATTCCAATTAACACCGATAAATTAACGGTGAAAAAAATGAACTATGAAGTCTGGTTAGCCTTCTTGGCGCGAGAAGTCGCACGAGCGCGCTCATCACCATTGAGGGTCACCTTGCGGATGCGAACAACGGCAGGAGTTACTTCTACGCATTCATCTTCACGACAGAATTCGAGAGCACCTTCCATATTTAACTTCTTAGGTGGAATCAAACGCTCTGATTCATCTGTTCCGGATGCGCGCATATTTGTTAACTTCTTTTCGCGCACGCAGTTAACGTCCATATCTTCAGAACGTGAATTCTCACCGATGACCATACCTTCGTAAACTTCATCACCTGGTTCAACGAAGATGCTGCCACGATCTTGCGTGCCATACAAAGCATATGAAGTAACGGTTCCGAGACGATCTGAAACAAGTGAACCGGTTCCGCGTGTGCGGATATCTCCGTGCCATGCTTCATAACCATCGAATACGTGGTGGAGTAAACCAGTACCACGAGTTTCAGTTAAGAACTCGGTACGGAAACCAATTAAGCCGCGTGATGGAACGCGGTAATCAAGGCGGATCCAACCAGTGCCGTGGTTAACCATTTGTTCCATGCGACCCTTACGTAGCGCCATCAACTGAGTTAGAACACCCAAATATTCTTCAGGTGCATCAATTGTTAAACGCTCCATCGGTTCGTGAACTTTGCCATCAATTTTCTTAATAACTACTTGTGGCTTTCCAACTGTCAATTCAAAACCTTCACGCTTCATGATTTCAACTAGTACGGCCAACTGAAGTTCTCCGCGACCTTGTACTTCCCAAGTATCAGGACGTTCAGTATTTAGAACACGCAGTGAAACGTTACCGACAAGCTCGGCGTCCAATCGACCCTTAACTTGGCGCGCAGTAAGTTTGGTGCCACTCTTGCCAGCAAGTGGCGATGTATTAATACCGATTGTCATCGAGATAGATGGCTCATCAACAATAATCAAAGGCAGTGCATGTGGATTTTCAGTATCAGCCAGGGTTTCACCCAGCGTAATTGTTTCGATTCCGGCAACGGCGATGATGTCACCAGGGTGAGCCTCAAGTGCTGGCACACGTTCTAGCGCTTCGGTAATTAAAAGTTCAGAGACTTTCACACGTTCGGTTGTGCCATCTGTCTTAATCCAAGTTACTTGTTGTCCCTTGCGAATAACACCTTCGCGCACGCGACATAGCGCTAAGCGACCAAGGAATGGTGAAGAGTCAAGGTTTGTAACGTGTGCCTGCAGTGGTGCACCTTCGTGATAAACCGGAGCCGGAATTGCAGAGAAGATAGTGTCGAATAAAACATCTAGGTTTTCTTCTACTGGCATTCCGCCATCTGCCGGACGGGTAAGGGATGCACGACCAGCTTTAGCTGACGCGTAAATTACTGGGAAGTCGATCTGTTCTTCATTTGCATCAAGATCTAAGAATAATTCGTATGCCTCATCGACAACTTCAGCAATACGTGAATCGGGGCGGTCAACTTTGTTGATCAGCAAAATAACTGGCAAATTCTTTTGGAGCGCTTTGCGCAATACGAAACGTGTTTGTGGAAGTGGACCTTCAGAAGCGTCAACTAGCAAGATAACGCCATCGACCATTTCTAGTCCGCGTTCTACTTCGCCACCGAAGTCAGCGTGGCCTGGTGTATCGATAATGTTTACGATTGTGTCCCCGCGCTTTACGGCAGTGTTCTTAGCAAGAATTGTGATGCCCTTTTCGCGTTCTAGATCCATCGAATCCATCATGCGGTCTTGGCCTTCGCCTTGCACCTTGTGCGCAGCGAACGCGCCAGACTGCCACAACATCGCATCGACGAGAGTGGTCTTGCCATGGTCAACGTGAGCGATGATCGCTACGTTACGCAAATTTTCGCGCTTCTTAACCGGCAAATCTTTTAGGTGGGCTTGTTGCTTCGACAAGAGAACTACTTTCGTAAGGAACCCAACCAGTTTTTCAACCGATTGGCTTCTAATGGGCTATCCAAAGAAATAGCGGTCAGTATCGACCGCACGAGGGTTATCTTACTAAAGGGCGCTGATATGGACTAATTACCCGCGTATGCAGGGCTTACTTTCTGCATAATTTCAGTGATTTACTCCATAGTTTTAAGTTACGGCGCGGATTAAGATGGCGCATATCTAGATGACCAATTTAAGTGATTTTAAGAGAACAGGTGCCACGTGTCGCAAGCAATTAACGATCCAGCAAAGAGCGCTGCAATTTCAGCTGATGATCATGAATTTGTTTTTCACTCATGGTCAGCGCAAGGCGCCATCAAGCCACTGCCTATTTCAGGCAGCGCCGGATCACGTTTCTGGGACTACGAAGGCAATACATATCTAGATTTTTCATCACAGTTGGTGTTTACCAACATCGGACATCAGCACCCTAAAGTTGTAAAAGCGATTCAAGATCAAGCAGCTGTTATTACAACTATGGCGCCACAACATGCCAGTGAAGTGCGCAATCAAGCAGCGCGGAATATTGTTGAACTTGCTGGTGATAAATTTTCTAAAGTATTTTTCACAACAGCGGGTGCTGATGCAGTTGAAAATGCTATCCGTATGGCTCGTCTGCATACACACAAACATAAAATTCTTTCTACCTACCGTTCCTATCATGGCAACACCGGCGCTGCTATAAATGCAACTGGTGATCCACGTCGTTTCTCAAATGAATTCGCTTATGGTCACGTGCACTTCTGGGGGCCTTACCTCTATCGCACCGCATTCTGGGCACAAGATGAAGCGCAAGAATGTGCCCGCGCGCTAGAACATCTAGAGCAGACCATCATCTTTGAAGGTCCAAACACAATTGGCGCAATCTTGATTGAATCAATCCCCGGAACTGCGGGAGTTTTGATTCCACCTGCAGGTTATCTGGAAGGTATTCGCGCACTTTGCGATAAGTACAAAATTCTTTGGATCGCTGATGAAGTTATGTCTGGCTTTGGTCGCACCGGTAAATGGTTTGGCTTCCAGCACTCGACAGCAACTCCAGATTTAATTTCCTTCGCAAAAGGTGTCACATCTGGTTACGTCCCGCTAGGTGGCGTTGTTATTAGCGATGAGATTGCGCATACTTTTGATGACAGAGTTTTCCCAGGTGGGCTTACCTATATGGGACACCCACTTGCAACAGCAACTGCAGTTGCCACAATTCAAGTTATGAAAGATGAAAAGATGGTTGAGAACGCAGCTTCCATCGGCGAAAAAATTCTGGGACCTGGAATTCACGAATTAGCGAAAAAGCATAAGTTAATTGGTGACATCCGCGGCCGCGGCGTTTTCTGGGGTGTTGATCTAGTTACTGATCGTGCAACGCGTGAACCACTTGCCCCATATGGTGGATCAAGTCCTGCCATGAATGAACTAGTTGCTGCTTGTCGCAAGAATGGTTTGATGCCATTTAATAACTTCAACCGTATTCACTTATGTCCACCATGCAATATCAGTGAGGCAGATGCCAAATTAGGTTTAGAGATTATTGATAAATCACTCGGTGAGGTTGCTAAGCACTACACCGGTGCTTGATTAAACGTTAAATCTAAACTCCACAACATCGCCATCGGCCATTACATACTCTTTACCTTCCATACGCACCTTGCCTTTAGCTTTGGCATCGGCCATTGATCCACATGTCATCAAATCATCGAAGCTAACAATTTCGGCCTTGATAAAACCTTTTTGGAAATCAGTGTGAATAACACCTGCCGCCATTGGGGCTGTGTCACCTTTATGAATTGTCCATGCGCGCGCCTCTTTTGGACCTGCAGTTAAATAAGTCTGCAATCCAAGAACGCTAAACCCAACACGAGCCAGCGTGGCAAGACCTGGTTCTTTCATCCCAATTGATTGCAGCAGTTCAAGAGCATCTTCATCGCTTAGTTCGGCAAGTTCGGCCTCGGTCTTTGCATCCAAGAAAATCGCCTCTGCTGGTGCAACTAGTGCACTTAACTTACTTCGCAGAACGTCATCACTTAATTCAGCGGCATCCACGTTAAATACATATAAGAATGGTTTGGCAGTTAACAAATGCAGGTCGCGCAGTAATTCAAGATCAAGACCAGATGAAGAAAGTGGCTTACCGCTCTGCAGATGCGCCTCCGCCTTCTTAACCGCCTCAACAACTGGCGCCGTCTCTTTATTTACGCGCGCTTCTTTCTCAAGTCGTGGCAACGCTTTTTCAATTGTCTGTAAATCCGCGAGCGCGAGTTCGGTATTAATAGTCTCCATATCGCTGCTGGGATCAATGCGACCATCAACGTGAACGACATCGCCATCGGTGAAGACGCGAATTACTTGGCAGATGGCATCTGTCTCGCGGATATTGGCCAAGAATTTATTGCCCAGGCCCGCACCTTCAGAGGCACCTTTTACGATGCCGGCGATATCCACAAAAGATAGGGCGGCCGGCAGCAATTTTTCAGAAGTAAAAATCTGCGCAAGTTTGGCCAATCGCTCATCCGGTACACCGACTACGCCAACGTTGGGTTCGATCGTGGCGAAGGGATAGTTAGCGGCGAGCACGTTATTTTTGGTGAGCGCATTAAAGAGGGTCGACTTTCCGACGTTTGGCAGACCGACGATTCCAATTGAAAGGCTCATAGGAAGCAGAGCCTACGCGCGATTGTCGGTGCTTCCTGCCACGATAGGCCCATGTCAAGCGCAGTAGTGGCCATTCTTACACTGATCATTGGGCTCCTAATCGGGATCGCCCTCGGGTTTTTCGTTGCACGTCGTCGCACATCTTCATCCGGTGCATCCGATGCCGATCTTGCATCAGCACGTGCCGAACGAGATTTATATAAATCAGAACGCGATAACGCAATGGCGGGATCAAAGCTGGCAACTGAAGTTGAAGCGATGAAAACTGCTATGGAAAAACTGCAGAAAGAAGCAGCCGATGCTGACCGCCGGCGCATCGAAGCCGAATCTGATATCCGCACCCAAGTGCGCGCAATGTCGACTCACAACGAATCACTTGTTGCGCAAACAAAGGCAATTGCTGGCGCGCTATCTAATTCACAGACCCGCGGAAAATTTGGCGAGGCGCAACTTGAGTTAATGCTTGAAGATGCCGGATTACATAAAGGTATTGAATACACCGCACAGCGTTCCACAACAGATGCGGATTCATCAGGCATTCCTGATATCACCGTGCGCATGCCCGGTGGCACAAAGTTGTTTATCGATTCAAAGTTTCCCTTTGATCGCTTTATCCAGGCTCATGAAGTTGAAGACCCAACCGAGCGCGAGCGTTTATTCCTTGAACATAAGAAAGATCTGGCAAGCCACGTGGTCACCTTGGCTAAGCGCGGCTATCACGAATCACAAGATTCACCTGATTTTGTAATCCTCTTTGTTCCATTTGAATCACTTCTAACCGAGGCGTTGC
This sequence comes from Actinomycetota bacterium, assembly GCA_947490845.1. GTDB lineage: Bacteria > Actinomycetota > Actinomycetes > Nanopelagicales > Nanopelagicaceae > Planktophila. The sequence continues at coordinate 44,677 of CANLHI010000006.1, forward strand.
GCGTTGATCCGCTATTTCTCGAGAGCGCCTTTAAATTAAATGTCACCATTGCAACCCCCACTTCAATGATGGCGTTGCTGCGAACTATCGGCAATGTTTATTCACGCAATTCTGTGGCACTTAACGCGGAAAATATCGCTAAATCTGCTGCCTTATTTATGAAAGATCTAACCTTGCTCCACACCCGCATTGTTAAAGTTGGTACCGCAATAAACTCACTATCCAAGGCATATGGTGAGTTAATTCCAACTGCTGAATCCACCGTCAAGCGCGCCGCCGCCAAGATTCTTAGTTACGGAGTATCGGGTGATAAAGATAAACTCGCACTTGGTTATCCCGATGCACCAGCTGATGTTCGCGAACTTAAGAACTCTGAACTCGGAGCCGAAGATGACTTTATTGATGCCGAAGAAGTAAAGGATGAAGAATGAGCACAACACCGCAAAACAGACCAAAGATAAGTGGTCCAGGTCTTAAGAAAGAGGGAGTAGTTGTCCTGCAATCTTTCTTCATTGCATTTTTTGCAGGCTTTGAACTTCTAATTCGCAGCGGAGCCGGAATCGTTAGCGGGCTGATTATCTGCATCGTTTTATTTGGTGGAATACGTTTTGGGCGTACTGGCACCACATATGTTTCAGTTGTCACTCCACCGCTGGCATTTGCCGCAACGGTTATCACTTATTTAATTCTCACCGTCGGCATTAGCCCATCTCGCCTTGGCCTTGATTTCATCGCATCCCTTGCCAGCATCGCACCTTACTTACTGATTAGCGCTTTGTATGGCTGGTTCATGTTTCTTAACGAGAGAGCAAAAGCGCGCGCACCAAAGCCGCGCGATTAAATTACTTGCCGGCTGACTTTAGCTCTTTACGTAATTCAGGTGGCAGTGCAAATAACAAGGTTTCTTGAGTCGCGGTAACTTCTTCAACATCACCAAAGCCGCGTTCTGAAAGCCAAGCCAGTAAATCACGAACCAAAATCTCGGGCACTGATGCACCACTTGTAACACCAATGGTTTCAACACCATTGAGCCAATCTTCATCAGCTTCTTCGGCAAAATCAATTAGATAAGCGTTTTTTGTGCCGTATTCCTTAGCAACTTCCACTAAGCGAACTGAGTTAGATGAATTTGTTGAGCCAACTACAAGAACCAAATCTGCTTGTGGTGCAATCTGCTTAATCGCTTCTTGGCGGTTCTGCGTTGCATAACAAATATCATCAGAAGGTGGATTAGCAATTTCTGGAAAACGTTCCTTTAGAATCGCAACAGATTGCATAGTCTCATCAACGCTTAACGTTGTTTGGGTAAGCCAGACCAACTTCTTACCTGGCGTTGGAATGATTGTGCGAGCCTGCTCTAAACCATCGACAATGCGCACTTTGCCAGGTGCTTCACCGGCGGTGCCTTCAACTTCTTCGTGGCCAACGTGGCCAATTAATAAGATTTCAGTTTCATCATCTGCAAAACGTTTAACTTCGTTGTGCACTTTTGTAACCAAGGGGCAGGTGGCATCAATTGTTCGCAAATTTCGGGCAGCTGCTTGCTCGTGGACGGCAGGTGAAACACCGTGCGCCGAGAAAACTACAGTCGCACCTTCCGGAACTTCATCGGTTTCATTTACAAAGATGACTCCGCGGGCTTCTAGGGTTGAGACCACATGCTTGTTATGGACGATCTCTTTGCGCACATAAATCGGGGCGCCATAGAGTTCCAGCGATTTCTCGACGGTAATAACCGCGCGGTCAACGCCAGCGCAATATCCGCGTGGCGCTGCAAGGAGAACTCTCTTAGCCATGTGGGTGAGTCTATTAGGCTCGCCCCATGTTCGAAACTTCAAGTGAATCCCCCGCACCAGTTCGGGTGGTCTCTGAGGCGATCAAAGATTATGTAGATCGCCTCGGGCCAATTTGGATTGAAGGCGAGATCTCAGAACTCAATGAACGCAGCGGTGGAATGGCATTTATGCGCCTGCGCGACACTTCAGTTGATATGAGCCTTTCGGTGATGTGTTACAAAAACGTTTTGGCTGCGGTGCAACCGCTTCCTGCAAATGCGCGCGTAGTGATTTACGCAAAACCTTCTTGGTTTACTAAAAATGGTTCGCTGACAATGTCTGCCAAAGAGATTCGCCAAGTTGGCGTTGGTGAATTATTGGCACGTCTTGAGGCGCTCAAGACTCTGCTGGCAGCCGAAGGATTATTTAGCGTAGATCGCAAAGTTGCCCTGCCTAAGCTGCCACGCAAGGTTGGTCTGATCTGCGGT
>CANLHI010000007.1 GCA_947490845.1 Actinomycetota bacterium
CTCAAGAAGTTATTGATAATTTATCAACTCTAGAAAATTTAGGCACTGGGAATAAGACATCTCTCAAGAGATTTAAAGCCGCTGAGGACGTTGCACAGCGAGCCAAAGTAATTGCCGAAGAAGCAAAGCAAAAGCAAGCACTTGTAACCGAGCGCGTGGCAGCAGCAAAAAAAGAGGCTGATGACGCCAAAATTGAACAGCAGAAAGAAGTTAATAAACTTCAAGCAGTTCAAGATAAGTTACAACGCGATCTCGCATCCGCCAAGAAAGTACGAATCACACTTGAGCAGAAACGCCAGTTAGCTATTTTGGAAGAGACTCGCGCTAACGAGGCTAGTAAGGTAAAGAATCAGTCTAAAATTTGGAAAACTGGCGGACCAACAGGTGCGACAAAATCACGCACAACTGAAGAGCAGCGGCTTAAGGCTGTTGAATTTGCAAAGCGGCAAGTGCTGGCCGGCAAACCATATGTTTGGGGAAGCGAAGGACCTAACTCATTCGATTGCTCGGGACTTGTCTATGCCGCATATAAATACGCTGGGCTTGGTTGGCCGATTTGGGATCGCCTTAACTCAGGGCTTTTCTACACCTACACCAAGCAGATTCCACTTGCCGACATGGAACCAGGAGATTTAATTTTCTATTCTTACAAGGGAACCCAAAGCACTATTCACCATATAAGCATTTATGCAGGTGGCGGAATGATGTGGGAAGCCAGATCAACGGCAACGGGTCTTAGATATTCCAATATTTACAGCGTCGCCGGAATGATGCCATATGCGGGCCGAGTCTAGAAGTAATACGAACAATCGAGATTGAAGAAGAGATGAAAAAATCAAAGGTTCAGAGTTTTAGGGTTAGTCTCTCTGGCTTCGCAATTGTTGCACTGATGGCTCTTAGTAACAGCGCAAGTGCAGAAACTCTTGATTCGGTCTCACATATTCATCACGTAAAAGCAGTCGAGAAAAAAGTGCTTGTTTTGACTCACGAGGGTCTTTACGAGTTAGTTACGAAGAATGACATGAAGCTAGTTGGAAAAGAAAAAATAGATGTTATGGGTTTTACAGCATTAGGCAATTCGCTGTTTGCAAGCGGACATCCTGCTCAAGGATCTAAAGCGCCAAACCCAATTGGACTTGTTAAATCTATTGATGGTGGACAAAGTTGGAAAGCTGTCTCTTTAGTCGGGAAAGTCGATTTCCACTTTTTAGAAGGTGCTAGAACTGATCTATATGGCGCAGATTCACAGAGCGGAAACTTAATTTATTCGTCGGATTCTGGAAAGAAATGGCGCAATGTAGGAGCAAACACATTCGCAGATATTGCAGTCTCACCTAAGATCTCGGGAATGGCTATAGCGTTAAAGGATTCCGAATTACTACTTACTGAAAATGCTTTTAAGACAAGCACTAAAATTAAGAGTGCTCTTAAATTTACTCAGATTGAATGGCGTAACTCGGGCCTATACGCGTTGAGTGGCAATTCACTTTATAAATCCACGAACAAGGGTAGAACTTGGGCTGAGCTCAGTAAATTCAAAGGTACTCCAGGGATCCTTAGCGCTAGTGATCAGCTGATGCTGGTGACTGTGGGCCCAGATATCTACACATCATCAAATACCGGCAAAAAATTTCAAGTCGTTTCCTAGTCTGGCTATTAGGGCGACCCTTCTTTAATATCAGTAGACATATATGTGGTCATTAGATTAAATAGACACATGTATATCCCTAGACCTTTCCAGCCGAGTGATAAGGCGGCTCAAGAATTCTTGTCACAAATTGAATCGGGACACTTAGTAAGTAATTCTGATAAAGGTCTCATATCCACCCTACTGCCCCTAATTTATGATCAAGAAACAAATTCTCTCTTAGGGCATGTTGCAAAACTCAATGATCAAGCTTCTTTGCCAACTAATCAAGAAGCCCTCGTAATCTCTATGCTCAATGAGACTTATATATCTCCAAACTGGTATGCATCTAAAAAGGAACATCACAAAGTTGTGCCCACCTGGGATTACATGATGGTGCACGCATATGGTTATTTGGAAATACACAACGAATCTGACTGGATTTTGAATCAAGTTACTCGTCTAACTAATCACTTTGAGGCAAATCAACCTAAACCTTGGAACGTTGACCAGGCACCAAAAGATTATGTTGATGGGGCGGTAAGAGCCATTGTTGGAATTGAACTTAAAATTAGCCGCATTGAAGTTTCATTCAAGATGAGTCAAAATAAATCTAAAGTGGATTTGGATGGGGTAATTGCTGGGCTTCAGAAAGCTGGCAAAGTATCTATCTCGGAAGCAATTGATGCTTTAAGGCAAGAGAAATAGAAGAAATCTCACTAGTTTTATTTTCGGCTTACGGGGTGACACTTCTTTAATTTAAGAAATATTTCTGTTGAACCGGCTAATTAAGAGGGATTCGATACTGCACAAATTCCGGCGGGTATCCAAAAGAGTCGTACAGAATTCGAGCCTGAGAATTGGTGCTCTGTGTTGTCCAATAGACCCTATTTGCGCTTTTTTCTTGCGCGCGTTCACTGACCGCGTTTATGAGGGCTCTACCAACACCTTTTCCTCTGGTATCCGAATCAACGTATAGGTCTTCTAGGTAGCAGTAATCATTCTTCGCCCAAGTAGACGGGCGGAATAGAAAATGTGTAAAGCCAACTACTTTTCCATCAATCTCGGCTACTAAACCATTCACATTAAAGTTAGCGTCAAACAAACGTTCCCAAGTCAGATTTGTTTGACTCTCAGGTAGTGAAGCCTTATAAAAAATAAGGTAACCGCTCCATAGCTCTAACCACCGATCTTTGTCAGTTATTTCTATTTCTCTAATATTCAGATTCATCTAGAAAACCTTTCTGGTTTGAAGTTATTTAAGTTAACAGATGAAGATCCATCCAATATTAGATCTGCGATAGCATTACCAGTATTTGGGGCAAGAGTAACCCCCTGCATGGCATGTCCGGATGCAATGTATAGATTACTTGCTCCAGATAGTTTTCCTATAACAGGAAGCCCGTCGGGGGTCATGGAACGAAGTCCTGATTTAGGTTGGGTGTCACCGAAGAGATTCTCAGTGAAGTATTTAGCACTAGATTTCAAAATACCTTCAGCCCGTTTGTGGTTAATTTTTAAACCGTCGCCACCAAACTCCATGGTGCCAGAAAATCTCAAGTAGCCCTGATTTGGGGTGACCGCGACTTTTGCAGAACTTAGATAAAGCGAGTTCTTTATCCGCTTTTCACCAAGAAAATCAAAGCAATAACCTTTACCAAATCGGATTGGAATACTAATTCCAATATTTTCTAAGAGTTCACGGCTACTGGCGCCCGCAGCAACAAGCACATGATCGCTCGAAACAGTTTTTGGCCCAATTACTGCCTCTGCTCTCGATCCTTTTGTTACAAGCGATATTGGTCCGGCATGTTCAATGAAGTCAACACCAAGTTGAATGCACTTCTTTCGCAAGCCATTCATTAGCGATGTTGGATCAACAAAGTATTGATCTGAGCAATAAATTCCAAATTTCACGACATCAGATAACATCGGTTCTTTAACTTGCATTTCAGACGCTGACAACACCTTAACCGGGGCTAGCCCATATTTTTCTACGCCATCAAATTCGACCGCATGCGAATCTAGTTCGGCTTGCGATGTGAAGGCCATCAAGACACCAGAGCGATGAATTTCGAAATCAATACCTTGTTGAACGTAACTATCAAATGCTGAAAGTGATCCGCGACCGAACTCTGAAAGGGCGGCTAATCCATGGAGAAAGTTCTTTTGAGTTGAATACTTGAGCATCGATAACATGAAAGATATGTGTCCAGGACTCAGTTCGGGGGCAATTTTTAGCGGACTTCTTGAATCCAAGAGCCAGCGAATCGATTTTTTGAGCGCACCTGGAGCCGGGACTGGGGCAGACATAATTGGGACAATCCAACCTGCATTTACATGAGCTGCTTCGCCAACATTGGTGCTCCGAGAAATTACGGTAACGCTTTCACCACGACTGGCTAATTCGAAGGCTGATGCAAGGCCAATAGGGCCGGCGCCTAAAATCGTGGTGCTCATAAATTTTCCAGTTCAAGGTATTTTTCAACGATAGCAGCATCTTGAATTCCCAGACCCACACTGAAGTACATAATTACTTGATCGGGCGCAGTGCGACCCAGTGCTGGATTATTTAAGAGCGAACCTAACGAGACAACTTTATTTTCAAGTTCAGGATTTTCCTTTATTGCAGCGATGACTGAACCAGATTGCGATTGGATAGTCTGACTGTCATCTCCAAAAATCAAATCTGCTTGTGCAACAACCGAACCAGCAATTTCTTCACGATTTGGTGAAAAAGAACCAATTGAAATTATGGTTGTACCTTGCTTCGGAGCCTTTGTGATAACTGGATTTATCGTGTTGGTACAAACGAATACGAGATCAGCCGCTCCAATTGTTTCATCAAGATCTTGGGAAATTCGAACTTGGGGGAATTCATTCTCTAATCCTTTTGCATCCGCCGAAAGCGTTCTTGCGACAAGAATTAGTGATTCGGGGGAGAAAAGTTCGATGGCAGCTCGTGCGTGAGCAATTCCTTGCAGCCCTGCTCCAATTACGGCGATAGTTTTGCTTTGTGCGGCGAGCGCTTGTGCCGCAACCATGCTTGCTGCGGTGGTACGTATACGTGTGACGCTTTCACCATCTATAAAAGATTTTAAGGTTCCTGTTACTGGATCGAGAATACAGATGTATGCCTGAACAACTGGAAGGCCACGGGTCGCATTGGAATTAGTAACACTTCCGAATTTAACGATGGTGGGACCATTTTGTGATGCTCTGGCCACGTAAGCAAATGATGCGTCGCTACCGTTTGGAATCACCCCGCGTTTACCCATCACGGCATCACCGCGTTCGAAAGCAGCAAAGACTTTTCGCTGTGTTTCCATGGCTATTTCCAGTGGAAATGCCTGTTCAACTGCGTTTGCGGGGATAAGTGGAAGAGAGACTTCATTACTCATCTGCCTCACCCCTGACCTTTCCAATGCGGATGGGCAAATGCTCTCGCAGATCTGCCTGGTGTGACCATTTTTCTGTGGGACTTACCCATTGGATTACGCTCAATTGAGCCCTACTCTTCTGCCTAGGGTACCCACGGTACTCCAGCTCCCGCCTCTGCCAAGAGGGCGAATCGTACGGGACTGCAGAGCTCTTTGGAGGAGTAATTAATGCGCGTGCTAACTCTCGATGACTTGGATGACATGGTTTTAGGAGCAACGCTCCTTGGAACCGGTGGTGGCGGAGATCCGTACATAGCCCGTCTGATGGTTCGTCAAGCAATGGAAGATTTCGGAACAGTGAAAATTGTTACCCCTAGCGAACTTGATCCAGACGGACTTGTTCTTACTGTTGCAGTAATTGGGGCACCAACCGTTATATCCGAAAAGGTTCCTGCTGGCCCAGAATTTATTGGAGTGGTTAACGCGCTCGCAACTTATTTAGGAAAGAAGCCAGTAGCAATTATGCCAATTGAAGTAGGCGGAATGAATACGCTTATTCCACTTGCGGTTGCTGCTGAACTTGGACTACCTGTTATCGATGCAGATTCAATGCGTCGCGCATTTCCGCAAATCGAAATGACTGTCTTCACTCTTGCAGGAATTCCTTGCTCTCCTATGAGCGTTGCAGATGAAAAAGGCAACTTGATGGTCTTTGAAACAACCGATAACCAGATGGCTGAAAAGCTGGCACGTTCTGCTGTTATGCAGCTCGGACTTGCTAATGGAATCTCTTGCTACTCGATGAGTGTTCGACAAGTTGCCGAATCTGGTATTCAAGGATCCATGACATATTGCGTTGAGTTAGGAAAGCGCTTAATGGCGGTACAACGCGGCGAATCGGGCGCCTTTGACGAATTTCTAAAGTTTGCTGAAGCAAAAATCTATTTCTCAGGAAAAATCATTGATTTAGACCGTCGCACAACTGATGGTTTTGCGAAAGGAACGGTTGTGATTGAACATATGACCGACCCTAATCGCACTATGCATATAGAAATTCAGAACGAACTTCTTATCGCGACCGAAGATGGAAAACCAATCATTACCACCCCGGATCTAATTTGTATTTTGGATTATGAGAATGCCCAACCGATTACGACTGAGACTTTGGCTTATGGCCAGCGCGTGAATGTAATTGGACTTCCTTGCGCTCCAGAATGGCATCAGCCAGGAATGCTTGATCTTGTTGGTCCTAAGGCCTTCGGTTACGACATACCTTACGTAAAAATGGGAGGAACAAAGTAATGAGCCGTCTAAAAATTGGTATTGACGTTGGTGGAACTAACACGGACGCAGTGGTTGTCGATGAAGATGGTCAAGTTATTGCAAGTACAAAATCTGCAACAACTCTTGATCCTTCAGATGGAATTGCAAAAGCTCTTAGTGAGGTAATTGCCGGTGTAGATAAGAGCAAAATCACTCAGGCGATGCTCGGTACAACGCACCCTGCTAATGCAATTATTCAGCGCCGTAATTTGCAGACCGTTGGTGTTCTGCGCCTTGCTGCACCCTCATCTCTAGCAATTCGTCCAGGTGCGGCTTGGCCAAAAGATTTGCACGCATCTGTAATCGGACCATCTGCAATTGTCGGCGGGGGATACGAGTACGACGGGCGTGAAATCGCACCGCTGGAAGAGAAAGCAATTCGCGAATTCGCGCAAAAGTGCAAAGGTAAAGTTTCTGCAATTGCAGTTAGCTGCGCATTTGCACCCGCTAACTACGATCAAGAACTTCGCGCAGGTGTAATTCTTGCTGAGGAACTTGGTGCAGATTTCCCTGTCTCACTTTCACATCAAGTTGGTCAGATCGGACTCTTAGAGCGCGAGAATGCAACGATCCTTAACGCCTCGCTCTTTGGCGTAGCAGAAGGAGTTGTAAATGGTTTCCATAACGCGCTTAAAGGACACGGGCTGAAGGTGGATTCATTCTTAACGCAAAATGATGGCACGTTGATGACTGCAGAAGAGGCAATTCGTCTGCCGATTTTGACTGTCGGTTCTGGGCCCACCAACTCGATGCGTGGAGCATGTGCGCTGGCCAAGCTCTCTGATGCATTGGTAATTGACGTGGGTGGAACTTCTGCAGATTGCGGAATTTTGGTTGATGGATTCCCTCGTGAATCAGCTGCCGCCATTGAAGTTGGCGGAGTTCGTACCAACTTTCGCATGCCAGATTTGATTTCAATCGGTCTTGGTGGCGGAACAATCGTTCGTCAAGATGGAAACGGAGTTAAGTGTGGACCAGATTCTGTTGGCTACAAAGTCATTACAGAAGCGCTAATTAATGGAGGAAGCACACTCACTCTTTCTGATATCTCGACTAAGGGTGGTCGCCTCTCTGGATTCGGTGATGCTTCCAAACTTTCAGGTGTGAGTGATGAAGTTGTTAAGCAAGCTCTTGCTTGGGTTGATGAACAAATCCAAAACCTTAGTGATCGTATGAAGGCGAGTCGTTCGACTATGCCATTGATCGCTGTCGGCGGAGGCTCGCATCTAATTCCAAAGAAAATTGCTGGAATTGCAGAAGTAATTACACCAAATCACCATGCTGTTGCGAATGCATTTGGTGCAGCCATTGCTGAAGCTTCTGGAACGGTGGATCGTGTTTATCGCTATGCAGAACAAGGGCGCGATGCATGTCTGGATGAAGCTCGTCGACTTGCAACTGAAGCCGCGGTGCGTGCTGGCGCAGACGCTAAGCAGGTGCGAATTACGGCGGTTATCGAAGTTCCAATGTCGTACTTGCCAGGTCAAGGATGTCGAGTTCAAGTAAAGGCTGCTGGCCCACTTGCAAGTTAACGCCTGACTAAATTGAACACTTCACAACGGCGCTCCGCTGCGCAGATCTATCGAGATTACAACGCAGCGGAGAACCGTCATGACCTTTCGGGAACAACCGCGTTGGTGGCAACAGATCTACACGTAGAGGTAAACGGCGTTCCCCAAGTTTCCTCTGGAGCAGATGATGAAGCCGCGATGGCGATTTTGTATGAGATTTACCCTGACTACCGGCGCGAGATAAAGAGAATCATTGATTCTGGTGATGAGGCTGCTGTTATTTGGAGGATGCTAGGTACGCCTTCTTCTAGTATCAAAGGAATACTCCCTTTAGATGTTGAAGGAGTTTCAGTCGTCACTGGTGACGGTTTTGTCTTAACCAAGGCTAGCCTTTATGCAGATAGTTCGGCTCTTGACCAAGCGTTGGATCGTGCACGTGAAGCGAAGTGAGGATTATTAATGATCGCACTTAAATTTGCAGATTGTCATAACGATCTTTTATTGGGCGTTCTCCATCAAAAAGAACGCGGTATTGCAGATCCTTTTGGCGACTTTTGGTTGCCACAACTTAAAGCTGGCAATGTAGTTCTACAAGTTCTGCCTGTATATGTTGAAGAACAATTCATCGGTGAAGGTGCACTTCGCCGGTCAATGATTCTTTTCGAAAATGCTTGGCAAATTGCCGATCAACACAAGAGTGATGTTGTGCTCTGTTTGAATTCCGGAGACATCACCAAGGCACATGCTGAAGGGAAAATTGCTTTAGTACTGGCCGTTGAAGGCGCAGAAGCTGCCGGCAGCAGTCTGGAATTTTTTAACCTATTTTTCAAAATGGGGGTTCGACTACTTTCGCTAACCTGGAATCGCAGAACAATGTTTGCCGATGGCGTTGGCGAATCCGATACGGGTGGGAAACTAACTTCACTTGGAATCGAAGCGATTGCTGAGATGGAGAGAATCGGCATGATTCTAGATGTCAGCCACATATCTGAAAATGGTTTCTGGCACGTTGCAGACGTTGCTAAAAAACCCTTCATAGCAAGTCACTCATCGATGTATGAGCTTCAGCCACATCCAAGAAATCTCCGCGATAACCAAGCCACCCGAATTATTGACGGTGGTGGCTTCGTAGCCCTCAACGCATTTGGCAGTTTTCTTTCAGATACCCCAACCGTTGATTCAATGATTGATCACGTTGAATACGCCGTGAATTTAGTCGGAGAAAATAACGTTGGTTTCGGATTTGATTTCATGAAGGATTTGATTGACCAAGTGGATCCAGTGCTAGGGAAGACGCTAGTAGATGTTTCTAAGTGGCCATTTATTCCAGGTTTAGATCGCCCGTCAGATTTGTCAACTTTTGGAGCACGATTGCTCGAAAGACTGGGTGAAGAGTTAGCAAATGATGTCGCTTGGCGCAGCATGACCAATGCTTTGGAAAAGTTATTACCTAACCGCAAGTAACGGTAAGAAAAATGACTTATCCGCGTGGATCGCGGTAAATATTAGGTTCAATAATTGGAACCCAAGCATCCATTTCAGCACGATCCGGAGTCTCATATCCGAGAGCGTTGCTAATTCCCCAGTTTTGACGCAAGCGAATATCTGCGAGCATTTCGGCATAACGTAGGGGCGCAACAAGAGCATCGATAACAGGAACTCCGAGTTCATCTTGAACTTTCTTGTAGAACCCGAATTCAATTGTGCAACCAAGCACGATTACATCGGCGCCGTCTTCTTCGACGGCCTTACGTGCTTCCTCGAGAATTCTTTCTTCTGTGCAGGCGGGATCTTTTTGAAATTCAGAAACCGTCATACGAAGTTTTCTAAATGACGCAAAGCGATCTTCAAAGCCATACTTAACTACGTTCTCATGCATTTCTGGAATCCACTTTGAACGGCCTACTAAAATCGAAATGCGCTCACCGAGAGTGCTTGCGATATGTAGGGAAGCTTCGGCTGGAGCAGTAACCGCCATCTTGCTTGTAACTTCGCGACCTGCACGTAAAAATGGATCGTAAAAACATCCAATGACGGCTGCGTCGTATCCTTGTTCTTCGCCCCAACGAATTGCGCCCATAGTCGGACCCGCGGCGACCATTTCATATGCGTTGTATTCCAAGTGCTGCATCTTGACGCCTTTGAGCGAGCAGACATCAATCCGCGTATCTGGATACGCCTCATCGCGAAGAGCATCGCTGATTGGTTTGTCGTAAGCATCGAATCCAACAGGATTGATCCAAAGTAGGCGACGGGACATATGAACCTCCTAATAATGATGAGGCGAAGCCTCAATGGCGAAATGTCAACTAACCTAGGGGTGAGGCCAAAAGGCTTCCCAAAGCTCGTTATTGAGCCCAAATATGCACTATTTCGTTATAAAACACCATTGTTATTGGCAGCAAAAATACTTACTATTCAGGCTGGGTAATTCGGCCCGCTTACCGCTTCCTACAGGATGCGAGCATAAGGAGAAGAGATGAATCTACGTTCATCATCACGACGCAGCACGCGAGCAATCGCAGCTGCTGCACTCGCGGTATCAATGCTTGCTGCTGGATTCACAGGGATTACCTCTGCATCAGCCGCATCGCCAATCAACGTCGCATATCTATCTGCAAGCTCTGCCAACACATGGCTAAAGGCTTCAAAGGTTCAGATGGACAAGATTGCTAAAGCAAACAATATGAAGATCACTGAGTTTGATGCACAGTTCAAGCCAGGCGAGCAAGCTAAGCAAATCCAAGATGTAATTGCATCTGGTAAGTACAAGGCTTTGATCATCGCATCAGTAGACGGCGCTGGAATCATTCCTTCACTCCAGGACGCACTTGCTGCTGGCCTCAAGGTTGGAATTCTTAACCAAGTTGTTGGAACAAAGCTCGATACAGCTAAGCCACAATTTGCTGGACCTTCTGTAGTTGTAATGGTTCCACCAAAGACTTCCGGTGAGCGTCTAGGTAAGTTGACACTGAAGGCTTGCGAAGGAAAGACATCTTGCAAAGTTGTCTTCTTCTATGGCATCAAGGGTATTCCTCTAGATACTGCAATCAAGGAAGGTTACGATGCTGTCATCGCAACTAACCCAGCAATTTCAATCGTTGCTGAAGGCGAAGGAAAGTACCTTGGCCCAGATGTAGCGCAAAAGGCTATGCAAGATATCTTGAGCTCAACTCCTGCCTTCGATGTTGTTGTTGGTCCAGACCAAGCAATCCAAGGCGTTGTACTTGCACTTACTGATGCAGGCAAGATGGGAACCGCAAAGCTAATTGGCTTTGGTGGTTCAAAGGCTGCCATTAATGGTGTCAAGAACGGAACTTGGTTTGCTGATCTCTTCGGAGCTCCAGGAACTGAAGGAAAGCTCTTGATGGATGCAATGGTTAAGGCCATTAAGACTGGTAAGAACTCTGGTGGAATTGATCCTGGGACTAAACTTCCTGACAGCGGTCTTGTAACAAAGGCAAACGTCAGCAAGTTCAAGGCGGAATGGAACGGTTAATTCCCGATCCAGTTCGTTGATTTGAGGGAATTTCCTTCACACTTAGAGAAGAGAGTGGCACCAAAACGTGAAAATTGAAGTCAAAGAGATTTCAAAGCGTTTCGGTGCCACTCTCGCTTTAGATAGCGTTGCGCTAACTTTCGAAAGTGGAGAAATTCATACGCTGGTCGGCGAAAATGGTGCCGGCAAATCCACGCTAGGAAAGATTATCGCTGGTGTTTACCAGAAAGATTCCGGCACAATTCTTATAGATGGGCAAGTTGTAGAATACGCGACAACCTATGAAGCCCTCCAACGCGGAATAACAATTATTGCCCAGGAATTGTCTCTTGTTCCTGCGCGGTCAGTCATCGAGAATGTATTTTTAGGAATAGAAGACACATCTGGACCCTTTGTTGCACGCAAGAAGTTACGGGAAAGATTTACCAAACTTGTCGCATCATCAGGAATTGATATAAATCCTGATACGCCTGTCGGTGCCCTTAGAAATGGCGATCAACAGAAGGTGGAAATCCTGCGCGCGCTTGCTCGTAACTCAACAACCATCGTGATGGATGAGCCAACAGCACGTCTAAGTGCTGATGAAACCAGCGCGCTTAAGCACCTAATCATAGATCTCAAGGCCAAAGGCCACACAATTATTTTCGTTTCACATTTCTTAAATGATGTACTTGAAATTTCCGATAAGATTTCAATTATGCGTGATGGTCGCCTAGTGCGAACTTCCTTTCCAGCCGAGGAGAACCACAACACTTTGGTTGAAGCTATGACAGGTGCTGGATTTGGCAAGGTTTTTCCTGAGAAGTCCACCGCTTCGCAATCTGGTGCCACTGTATTAAAAGTAAATAACCTCACTGCTGGAAACCGATTCAAAGATATTTCATTTGAAATTAAATCTGGCGAGATACTAGGAATTGCTGGTTTAGTTGGTTCCGGAAGAACTGAATTAGTTAGATCAATCTTCGGCGTTGATCGATTTGATAGTGGAAGCGTGGAATATCTGGGCGCAACTATGAATCGATTTTCACCTGCAAAATCAATCAAATTTGGGATCGGATTTCTTCCGGAATCTCGCAAAGATCAAGGAATTATCCCAGCACGTTCACTAAGTGAAAATATTTCACTACCCCATCTGAGCGCCCTCTCGCGCTTTGGATGGATTAATAAGTCTGCAGAGCGAGGATTGGTTAATAAATTCTTCGCAATGTGTGGCATTAAGGCGGCTTCGGCACAAGTTCACATTTCAACACTTTCGGGCGGCAATCAGCAGAAAGCACTTTTTGCGCGAACTCTTGCAGGTTCTCCTAAGTTGTTCATCGCTGATGAACCAACTCGTGGAGTGGATGTCGGCTCGAAGCGGGCAATTTATGACTTGCTAACGGCGCAAGCCGCCGCTGGAATGGCGATTCTGGTTGTCTCTTCAGAACTCGACGAAGTAGTCGGAATAACTCATCGAGTACTTGTAATGCGTGAGGGTCAGATTGTAAAAGAGCTGGCAGGGAGCGCTGTTACCGAAAACGCAGTTTTAGAAGCCGCTTTCGCAGGAAAAGTTAGTTAACCGTGAAATCAAATCTCAAGGAGAATGATCAATGAATCTTTTGCGCCAGTCCTTAACTAAATTGGCTGTCATTTGGGCACTTGCCATCGTCTTCCTTGGCCTCACCGTCACAACTGATAACTTCTTTTCTGTCATGAATCTACGTAACATTCTTGATCAGCAGGCATTTGTTTTGATAATTGCTGGATTTGCCACAATTGTGATTATCTCAGGTGGATTCGATGTCAGCCTGGGTGCGATTTATATTCTCTCTCCGATTGTTGCTCTAAAGGTTGAGAATACAACCGGTTCGGTTCTATATATGGTCTTGGCTGGAGCAGCAGTGGGTATAACCGCTGGAATTATCAACGGCTTGATAATTGCCTATGGCAACATCAACTCGTTTATAACTACCTTAGCTACGTCATTTATTTTATTTGGTCTCGCTTATATTTTGAGTGATGGATCGATTCTCATGATCTCTGATATCGAATCCCGATCATTTGTGACTACTAAAATATTTGGAATAACTTCGGCAACCTGGATGGCTTTCGTTTTCTTGATTATTTCTTGGATTTTGTTGGAACGCACCCGATTTGGGCGTTCAATATTCGCCGTAGGTGGAAATATCGAAGCGGCACGCCTTTCGGGAATTCGAGTTAATCGTATTCAAATAATTGCATTCACTCTAGGTGGTTTTGGTGCAGGTCTCGCTGGAGCACTTAATTCAATTCGCACAACTTCTGCGCAAGCATCCGATGACTTCAGTGTCATTTTTGCTGTGATTGCAGCAATTGTTGTTGGCGGAACATCCATCGCTGGCGGATCAGGAGCAATCTGGCGATCAGTGGCTGGTGTTTTCTTCATTGCAATTTTAGTTAATGGTTTTAACTTAAATGGTATTGATCCGGTATTCCAACGAATTATCCAAGGTCTAGTTATTTTGCTTGCGGTTGGAGCTGACTCGATTCGTTCAACTCGCAAAACTTAATTTTCAAACCAAGTTATCTACTAAATGCAGCAATTCAATGACTGGGAAATTCACTAGCCCTGTTCTAGATTTACTTATCTGGATTAGGAACTGTCACGTCGCGAACAAATGATTCAAGATCATTTACAGATTGCAAGAAGCCGCGCAGCGTGCGAAGCGTGGCGCCGAAGTTAGTAAATTCATCAACTTTTAAGCCATCTGCGTCATACATCTTGCGGAATTCAGGCAAGTCATCGAGCATCGGTTGCAATATACGCGGGTCAACCGGTTCATCGATGCTATTTGGATTTGGAATGATTCCAGACTTATTGATCTTTACCTGCCAACCGTAAGGGGGGGAGATAACACAATCTCCACCGATGATCTGGCTCCAGTGCATGTGATTGCGAAATGCTGCAGATAGCAAACGAGTGCGATAGCCACGTTCTTTATAAATCTTATGTGCGTTCTTAAATACAGCAATGCCCGCCCATTCCATGATTCCTGGATCGAGCATCACACCTGATTTTTCGGCAGAAACTTTTACCCAATCATCCACGCGACCAACCATGATTGTGCAGACAGGACCCATCTGTGAAATATCTAGGCCTTCTGCTTCGCGACGCTTTAGTCCGCGTTCGATTGCTTCGGCAACTGCAACCGTTTGTGCGACAGAGAAAGAAACGGTCGCGTTAAGGCTTACACCCGCATACGTTGCTTCTTCAAACGCGCTGATCGCCTCTGAAGTTACGGGAATCTTCACAATTATATTTTTAGCAAGTTTAGAGAATTCAATTGCTTGCGCAGTAAGAGCCTTGGCATCTCGGAAATTTCTTGGGTCAGTCTGTATTGATAGGCGCCCGTTGCGTCCGTTGTATTTTTCGAATTCTGGTTCGAGAATTTTTGCTGCGTTGAGTGAGAGCTCTTTGACCATAGCCCAACCAATTGCATCATCGGTTGCTGCTAAATTGGCTTTGGCATATTCCTTGATGCGCCCAATCCAGAAATCTTTATCTGCCTTAATCGCGCTTAGGGCGATGACCGGGTTGCATGTTGCTCCAACTATTCCCCAAGTAAGGGCATCTTTTAACTCTTTCGGATCAGCTGAGTCATTCCACAGAACTGTTTGTGAATTTTCCTTCATAATCAAGAAAGGGGACTGAGACATTTTTCCTCCGTTGAGTATTGCTAATTAAGGGTAACCCTAATTGCTGGTGAGGATTTAGTAAACTCACGCCAAGTCGCACACTCCAAAATCAATTGGGGGCACTTAGGAGAGAATTAAATTAAGACCCGCGGCAGTTGCCGTTACAAGAGTGATCTTCTGAAATATTTCCAGATCAATTTTATCTACCAATTTTCTACCCAAAATCGCACCGACAGGTACGGAAGGTAGTGCTGGAAATATGTAGTAAAACGACTCGAAATCAAGAAGACCGAGACCTAAAGTAAATGGCAACTTAAAGATGTTTATAGCGAAGAAAAACCATGCAGTATTTCCTAGGAAATTCATCACTGAATTACGACGCATGAGTAAATAGATGCTCATAGGTGGCCCACCCGAGTTAGCCACCATGCTCATAAAGCCGGCCATTGACCCAAATACGACGCGAAGTGGTTTCGGATAGCGCAGGCTTATATCTAATTCTCGTTTTTGCAAACGTTGGCTTATTGGATAGAAAAGAACTAATAGAAGAACTATCCAACCAATTGTTTTTTTGAGTGACTCATCTGAAGAGTGCGACAAGAAATAGGCACCAACAATTACTCCGGCTATAACCGGCCAAATCAATTTCTGCAGCATTTTCCATTCGACATGTTTTCTATACACACCAATTGCGAATAGGTCTCCAAAAATTAAAAGAACTAACAAGACTCCAGTTGATTCTTTGGCTGGCATAATTGTTGCTAGCAGCGCAGCATTTACCATGCCGACTCCACCGATAGCGGTCTTTGATAAGCCAATTAAAAAGCCGATCAGCACCAAGAGAAGAATTAGACTCAGGCTCATAATGAATTGAGTCTAAGCGTTCGCGCGCTATTCTTTTCACTGTTGCAGGTTCGATGCCCATGGAGAGGAAGTCATGCTGGAAGCGATTTTCCTAGGCGCCTTGCAAGGATTAACGGAATTCCTTCCGATTTCATCTAGCGCTCATATTCGCATAGCCGGAGAGTTATTTGGAACGAACACGGATCCAGGAGCAACCTTCACAGCTATCACTCAAATTGGCACAGAACTCGCTGTTTTGATTTATTTTAGAAAAGACATATTGCGAATTGCAATGGCTTGGATGAATCAAATTTCTCGTCGGGCGTTGCAAGGTGATGAAGTGCGCGATGCTCGCATGGGCTGGCTAATTATTATTGGATCACTACCGATCGTAATCTTGGGCTATCTCGGACAAGATTTGATTCGTGATAATTTCCGCTCACTTTGGTTGATCGCAATCGTGTTGATTGTCTTCGGCATCATTCTTGGAATTGCAGATAAGTATGGGAAAACCGAACGCCAATTGAATCAGTTGACTCCGGCCCACGGAATTCTCTATGGCTTGGCGCAATCACTTGCCCTTGTGCCAGGTGTTTCGCGCTCTGGTGCAACTATTGCGATGGGACGCTTTCTTGGTTACAGCCGGGAAGCTGCGCTGCGCTATTCATTTCTTTTGGCCCTGCCCGCAGTTTTCGGCAGCGGCTTGTATGAACTTAAAAATGCAATTGGCGATACTTCTTTATCTCAACCCTTCTCACTGCCCGAAACCCTGGTTGCCACCGTCATCGCCCTCTTTATTGGATATGCCGTAATTGCCTGGATTCTAAAATATATAACAACTAAGAGTTTTGCACCATTTATTGCCTATCGCATTGGCCTAGGTTCACTTCTCCTAATCGCCCTATCTACTGGAATGATCTCCTAATGAAGAATTGGTCGGGCACCGTAACTTTTGCAGATTCACAAACATTTGCTCCAGCTACGACTGCAGAACTAGCGGAAATTGTTGCTGCTAACCCAAAGGTGCGCGCGAGAGGCAGCGCCCATAGCTTTAATGCAATTGCAGATACTGATGCAATTTCGGTTGCCTTCGAAAATTTACCGAATGACCTGGTAATCAATAAGGAAAAACAGATAGTTACCGTCTCCGCAGGAATCAAATATGGTGAACTTGCTGTGGCACTTGAAGAACGAGGCTGGGCACTTCATAACATGGCATCACTGCCACATATTTCTGTGTCCGGTGCGATCGCAACAGCAACTCATGGATCTGGTGTTGGAAACGGAAATCTAGCTACGGCAGTACGCGGACTAGAAATAATTCTGCCCGATGGAAGTATCAAGAAAATAACTCCGGAGAACCCTGAGTTTGCTGGATATGTTGTCGGACTAGGTCTAGTTGGAATAGTTACAAAGGTAGATTTGGCGATCGAGCCAACTTTTAATATTGAACAAAGCGTTTATCGTGGAATGTCACGCGAGACATATGCTGCAAACCTTGATGAAATCATGTCACTTGCATACAGCGTAAGTTATTTCACAACTTGGGCTGCAGCCGGCGGGGGAGAAGTTTGGGCGAAGTTTCGCAGCGGTTCTGCCGCACCCGATGGTTTGTTCGAGGCGTATCCAGCAACTTCTAATCGACATCCTTTACCAGGTTTGGATCCAGAGCCTTGCACAGAGCAGATGGCAGTTAGCGGTCCATGGCACTTGCGATTGCCGCATTTTAAAATGGAGTTCACACCAAGTGCCGGCGATGAAATTCAGAGCGAGTTCTTTGTTGATCGTAAAGATGCACCAGCAGCTATTGCGGCACTTGAAAAGATTGCACCTCAAATTAATGAGATCTTGTGGGTAACGGAAATACGTGCAATCGCAGCTGATGGGTTATGGATGAGCCCGCATTTTCAGCGTGATTCAATTGGTATTCACTTCACTTGGAAGAAAGTCGATGCCGTCTATGAGTTTGTAAAGGTTGTGGAAGCAGTACTAGCGCCCTTTAAATATCGCCCGCACCTAGGAAAAGTTTATTCAGCATCTCCTGAATACATTCGGGCTGTTATGCCAAAGATGGATGAATTCGTGCGGTTGGTAAAGGAAATCGATCCACTGAATAAGTTCGGCAATACGATGACTGACAAAATGTTAGGTCGTTAAATCTCTAACTTATAGCCAAGTCCACGAATAGTGTGGATGATTGTTGGGTTTGCTGGATCTGCTTCAACTTTTGCACGAAGGCGCTTGATGTGAACATCGAGAGTCTTGGTATCACCGAAGTAATCATTTCCCCAAACGCGGTCAATTAATTGGGTGCGAGTTAACACACGCCCGCTATTGCGCATTAGGTATTCCAATAGTTCAAATTCTTTCAGAGGGAAAGTAACGGCAATTGAATTGACGGTTACATGGTGCTTATCTAAATCCATGCGGATTGGCCCGGCAGTTAACTCTTGATTCTCATCGTAATTAGATTGATCACCTGAATTGCGACGCATCACAGCCTTAATACGCGCCAGCAGCTCACGGGATGAATAAGGCTTGGTTACATAATCATCGGCGCCAAGTTCGAGTCCGACCACCTTGTCGATCTCAGAATCTTTAGCGGTCAACATAATTATTGGAACTTGAGAGGTGCTGCGAATAACGCGACAAACTTCGGTACCTGAAACTTCAGGAATCATTAAATCTAAAAGGATTAAATCCGGTGAGAACGAATTGAAGGATTCGATGGCTTCTTTTCCATTGACTGCTACTTGAACGTCATAGCTCTCTTTCTTAAGCAGATAAGCCAGTGCATCGGAGAAAGAGATTTCATCTTCGACGATTAGTACTTTAGTCATTTGTGATCCTCTATTGATTCGTGGATTGGAAGGCGAATAGTGAAAGTGCTACCCACGTTTTCAGAGCTCCACACGGAGATTTCGCCACCGTGCTTTGTAACAATATGTTTTACGATAGAAAGACCAAGTCCAGTGCCACCGGTTTCGCGCGAACGTGCCGGATCAACTCGATAGAAACGTTCGAAAATTCTTTCAACTTCAGCCTCCGGTATGCCAATACCTTGATCTGAGACTGCGATAGAAATGATTCCATTTTCGGTCGATGTGCTCACCGATACCTTTGTTCCTTGCGGTGAATAATTAACCGCGTTTTCAATCAGGTTATTGATAGCCATCGTTAGCTGATCATGGTCACCTTGAATATAGGCATCTTTTGATTCCTGGAAGAACAAGCTAATTTTTCTGGCATCTGCCGTTGTGCGGCACTGATCAAGGGCCTCTTTAATTAAATCTGATGTAAGAAGTACTTCTGCCTCATGCAACGGATCTGAATCTTGCACTCGAGAGAGTTGAATAATCTCTTGCACAAGGTCAGTCAAGCGTTTTGCTTCAATCTGCATGCGAGAGGCAAATTTAGTCACCGCTTCTGAATCATCTTTGGCTTCCATTACTGCTTCACTTAGCAAAGAGAGCGCACCAATCGGCGTCTTTAGTTCGTGAGAAATATTTGCCACAAAATCACGACGAACTTCATGCACACGCTGTGCTTCACTTTCATCTCGCAACATAACCAATACAAGTTCACCGTCAGAAAGTGGAATTACATTTACCGTAATCTCGCGTTTACCTTCACCGATTGGTCCGCGTGCGATTTCAATAGTTCCGGTTTGTTTCACATTTGTGCGGCGAACTACGCGAATTGATGCCAGAAGCTCTTCACTTTGGATGCGTCCATCACGCAATATTCCGAGTTTTTCAGCCTCAGGATTGGCAAATATTGCGATCTCACCAGGGGCGACAATCAGGCTCGCACCGTCTAACTGGTTGAGGGTATTGAGCAAGAGCATAGGTAGATCACGCCTTTCCTCCGTATTTATACTCTTCTCCCGGCGCCACATGTGGAAAGCCTAGCCCCATGTCGCACCAGTTCACCGTCCGTTCACCCAATGGATTGACTCCATTCAGCCGGTGCGCCTAGCGTGCGGTCATGCCTCTAATCAGATCCGTATTCCAAGATGAACTAGATAGAGTCTCACAAACCCTCTTTGATTTAAGTGTGATGGTTTCGGACTCGATGGCTCGAGCGACTAAATCTGTAATGACAAAAGATTTAAAGTTAGCCGAAGAAGTAATTACTTCTGATGAAAAAATTGATACCGTCCAACACGATTTAGATGCGCGAATCATCGACATTATTGCGCGCCAACAACCGGTTGCTTCAGATCTTCGCGCGCTCGTCACCGCACTTCGTATGTCAGCTGACCTTGAACGTATGGGCGATCTGGCACACCACGTTGCCAAGCTGGTCCGTCTTCGTCATCCCGAAAGTGCTGTACCAGCAGAACTTCTTGCCCTGGTTGAAGCAATCGGTGAAACAGCAGAGAAGATTGCCACCAAGACAGGTGTAGTCATTTCAACTCGTGACGTTGCACTTGCCGTACAAGTTGAAAAAGATGATGATGAAATGGACAATCTGCATCGCAAGTTAATCTCAACTTTAGTTGAGCCTTCTTGGCCTCACGGTGTTGAAACAGCGATTGACTTAACTTTGCTTGGCCGTTATTACGAGCGCTATGCCGATCATGCAGTTTCTGTTGCACGCCGCGTTATTTTCTTAGTGACAGGAAAGTTTGCTTAATATGTCAACTTCGACCGTCATCCCCAGCCCTCGCGAAATATCAACTGAACCCCGTCGTTCAGATAAAGTTTTTCGTGGCGTTGTTTCAGCCGGAGGATTTTCTTCTCTAGCGATTCTTGGGCTCATTGCGATCTTCTTGGCATATCGTGGTTTCGAAGTTTTGAAAGAAGAAGGCTTAGGTTTCATTATCAATGCCGAATGGACAATTACGCAGGATGAATCCGCAAACGTAGTCGAAAGCGATTTTGGTTTAGCAGCCATGTTGGTTGGAACTATCCTTTGCGCGCTTGTCGCAGTCGTAATTGCTGTGCCAATCTCTGTTTTTTCTGCTCTTTATCTCAACTTCTATGCCCCGAACTGGCTAAAGAAAATACTTGTTGCAGTTATCGACATGATGGCCGCTTTCCCATCGATTCTTTTCGGAATCTGGGGTTTCTTGGTACTTATGCCAAGTGTTGAATACTGGGGAAAGTTGATAAATAAGTGGCTTGGCTGGATCCCACTATTTGAAGTTAAGCCATATTTTCTATCACGTTCGCCATTTGTGGCCGGCGTTGTTCTTGCAATCATGATTATTCCGATCGTTACTTCGATTGCGCGAGAAATCTTTGCGCAGGCGCCACTTGATCGCATTCAAGCTGCATTCGCACTTGGTGCAACCCGTTGGGCAATGATCAAAGCAGTAGTAATTCCACATGGTCGCAGCGGAGTTGTTGGTGGCGCAATGCTGGGACTTGGACGAGCGATGGGTGAAACCGTAGCCGTTTACACAGTGCTGAATATCGTTTTCCAAATTAATTGGCATGTTCTACTTGGCGCAGGTGGCAACGTAGCGTCGTTAATTATTTTAAAGTTTGGTGAAGCGAACCTGTATGAAATCAAGGGGTTAATGGCCGCTGGTTTGGTTCTTTTCCTTCTGACTCTGGCTGTAAATTTTCTTGCAGACTTTATTGTTAAGAGAACAGGAAAGTCGGGACGATGACCGCCGTAGCAACACCACAAAAACCTTGGGCAAAACGCCCAAGTGATCGTCTCCGTGAAATTGCACTTTTATTAGGAGCAATTATTTTCTCTTTCGTATTTGTTGGCGCAACTGAAATGAAAGGTAAATTGGCTTACGCATTTGTCTTCTTCGCAGCTTATGGCGTCTTGACTTCAACATATGCCTTCATTAGTCGCGGAGCTCCTGCTGCAAAAGATGCCTTTGTAAGCACCTTGGTATCCCTCGGTGCGGTACTAACTGTGGTTCCAATGGCGAGCATTCTCATCACCGTCATTCAAAAAGGTGTGCCCGGCCTGCATCTTGGTCTTTTCACTAACGATATGTCGATGGCAACCTCAACTGATCCAATTGCTACTGGTGGAATCTTGCATGCAATCACAGGAACCCTCACTCTTGTCACTTTGGCATTAGTTATGAGTATCCCGCT
The DNA here is from genome assembly GCA_947490845.1 of Actinomycetota bacterium. Classification (GTDB taxonomy): domain Bacteria; phylum Actinomycetota; class Actinomycetes; order Nanopelagicales; family Nanopelagicaceae; genus Planktophila. The sequence goes on from CANLHI010000007.1 coordinate 21,906, forward strand.
TGGTATTTTGACGGCTCTATACCTAACTGAAATTAAAGGCAGATTTGCCGGCCCTATTCGCTTCTTAGTTCAGGCGATGTCCGGCGTTCCATCAATCGTCGCTGGCCTATTTATTCTCTCGGCTGTTTTATACACGATTACAAAAGAGTACTCGGCGCTTATGGGATCTCTTGCGCTTACAATTTTGATGATCCCAACAATTGCACGAACTTCTGAAGAAGTCTTACTACTTATCCCAAATGATTTGCGTGAAGCCGGTACCGCACTTGGCGGAACTCAGTGGCGCACAGTTGCCATGATTGTTGTGCCAGCTGCGCGCAGCGGTTTGATGACTGCAATTATTTTGGGAATCGCTCGTATTGCTGGCGAGACTGCACCCCTTGTTTTACTTACCGGTGGCGGGGATAAGGTAAATCCAAATCCTTTCAGCGGTGCTGTTGGCTCATTGCCTTATTACATCTGGCGTTCATTTAACGCTGGCTCTCCGGAAGCGATGACTCGAGCTTGGGCAGGCTTACTAGTTCTAATGGTTGTTGTTTTTATTCTTTTCATCGCAGCGCGCTCCTTATCTAACCGAAAGATCTCCAAATGATTCAGACTCCTGAAAGCGAGAAAACCATGTCATCAACCACTCCAAGCTCTTTGGCCAGCGTTGCTAGCGCCAAGGCAGAACGAAGTGCGCCAACGTCAGCGCAAGGCACCGGTCTGGAAGCACGTGGAATCCATGCCTGGTTCGGTAAGAATCACGTTCTCTCAAACATTAATTTGGATTTTGCCGCAGGGTCTGTGACTGCGCTAATCGGTCCTTCTGGCTGCGGTAAGTCAACATTTATTCGTACCTTAAATCGTATGCACGAATTTATTCCAGGTGCTGCAATGGCCGGTGAGGTACTGCTTGACGGTAAAGATGTATATGCACCAGGTGTTGATGTAACTAAGATTCGCCTACAAGTGGGAATGGTTTTTCAAAAGCCAAACCCTTTCCCATCCATGACTATTGGTGAGAATGTTCTTTCTGGCCTTAAATTAGCTCAACTCAAAGTTCACAATAAGGACGAGCTTCTTGAATCATGCTTGGTTCGTGCTGGTCTATGGAATGAAGTAAAAGATCGCCTTGATGCACACGGTGGCTCACTCTCCGGCGGGCAGCAGCAACGTCTCTGTATCGCACGCGCATTGGCTGTAAGCCCAGAAGTCCTTTTGATGGATGAACCATGTTCGGCCCTTGATCCAGGATCAACTCTGCGCATTGAAGAGACTATTCGCGAGTTATCTGATTCGATGACCATCATCATTGTTACGCACAATATGCAGCAGGCTGCTCGAGTATCGGATTACACAGCATTCTTTTTATCTGATGGCGGCCCAGGCGAAATGATTGAAGTCGCAACCACCAGTGAGATTTTCTCTAAGCCAAAAGACCAGCGAACAGAAAATTACGTCACCGGCCGTTTCGGGTAGCCGTAACCTGCTGTTCATCTAAGTGTTAACAAACGTTTGCCACTTCGGCGCATTTAGTTAACCGCAGTTGCCTAGTTTTCTCCTAGCACGTCACCTATATCTAATAAGGGGAAAATTAATGAAAGTTTCAATGCTCGCAAAATCTGCAGCAGTTGCACTCGTTTTTGGGCTCGTCGCATCGACACCAGCTCACGCAGTAGATCTAACTGGTTCTGGCGCATCATTCCCAGCACTACTTATCGAAGCTTGCAAGGCTCCATTCGCCACAGCTTCAGGACATTCATTTACTTACGCATCTCTTGGTTCAGGTACCGGCCGTTCAAACTCTGACAAGTCAATTGGAGATTTCTGGTTCTCAGATGCAGCTCACACAGCAACATCAAAGCGTTCAACGATTATTCACACACCAGTTGTAGCAGCACCAATCGGAATCTTGCACAACTTGCCTTCACGTAACACTCTTTCACTTTCAGCAACAACAATTGCTGGCATCTTCGCCGGAACAATCACACGTTGGAACGATCCAGCAATTGTCAAGGATAACAACCGCGCATACGAAAAGATTGTTTACAAGACAAAGGATGGTCAACTTGTTAAGGATTCAAGTGGTCAGCCAGTCGTTGCTAAGAAAATCGCAACAACAACTCGTTACACGCTTCCAGATAAGCCAATCAAGGTTGTGTATCGTCTAGATTCTTCAGGTACAACTGAAAACTTCACAAACTACCTAAATAAGTCTGCCCCATCAGTCTGGACAAAAGCGAAGTCTTCAGTTTTCACAACTTCATTCCCAGGCAACATCAACTCACCTGAAAACTTGGGTCGTGTTGTAGGCGCTAACTATTCCCAAGGTGTTGCCCAGCAAGCTGGAAAAACTCCTTACTCAATCACTTTCGCTGAAGTTAACTATGCAGTCGGAAACAAGCTAAAGGTCGCACACGTAATCAACCCATCTGGAAATGCGGTTGAACCTACTTCTGTAACTACTTCAGCTTTCCTTGCACAAGGATCAATGGATGCAAACGGAATTGTTTCATTCGACTATGCAACTAAGGAAGCTGGCGCATACACACTAGGTATCGTCTCTTACATGTTAGTTGACACAGCATATGCAGATAAGACACGTGCAGCAGCTGTAAAGGCTCTTGCTAACTTCATTCTCTCACCAGCATGTGCGAAGGATAAAGGCGAGGCACTCGGTTTCGCAGTCCTTGATGGTAACTTCAAAAAGAAAGCCGACGAGCAGAACGCAAAAATCGGTTAATTCTTAACGAACTACGAGGGGGAAACGGCCAGGGAAACCTGGCCGTTTTTCATTGCCCTAAACTTCCTTAATGCAGATTCGTATTGCTCAGCCAAAAGATGCCGCAGATATCCACCGCCTGATTTATGAGTTAGCGGTCTATGAGAAAGCGCCAGAGCAGATGGTTGCAACGTTAGATCAGATAAACGTCTCTTTGTTTAACGATAACCCAGTTGCTTTCTGTCACGTTGCCAAAGTCGATGGCAAGATCGTTGGAATCGCTCTCTGGTTTTTAAATTATTCAACTTGGCTTGGTAAGCCTGGAATCTATCTAGAAGATTTATTTGTTCAGCCCGAATATCGCGGACACGGGATCGGCAAGGGTTTTATGAAGACCTTGGCGCAACTTTGTATCGAACGCGGATATGAACGCTTTCAATGGTGGGTCCTTGATTGGAATGAACCATCGATCGATTTCTATAAATCACTTGGCGCAGTTGCTATGGATGAGTGGACTGTTTTCAGACTTTCTGGCGGTGCGCTAAAGAAATTCGCTAACGAGGGTTAACAACTCTAAAGCGAGCAAGTGTTGGATCTGTTGCATAGGCGATGCGAACACCAGCCTTTTGGGAAGCAACTAATCCACTAACAATCTGTTCAGTTAACAGTTCACCTGGTGCGATAACGGCAACACCTGGGGGATAAGGTGCGATTAGATCTGCGGATACTCGCCCGATTGCATCACTGGCCGTAACCATTTGAGTATCGGCGAAATAAGCATCGCGCATTGAGATCTTTACTTGCGGCACAACCGACCAACTAAGTGCGGTCGCACTTGGGCGCGGAGTGCTTTGCAATGATTTCAGAATAGGAACGAGAGCCATTGCCAGCTTTTGAAAATCAGCCATGGTGTCGGCAAGTGTTGCTAGAAATACGATCGTGTCGCGATCGGCCATCTCAACTCTTATGCCGCGTTCAATTAGCGCACGTTCGACATCAACGCCAGATGCGCCTAATTGATTAGCGCGCAATACAACTTTGGCTGGATCAAAGCGTCCGCTTGGAAAATCGCTGGCGTTTAAGAAGATTGGTAGATCAAAGTTGGCTTGCACGGCCAGCTTAAATTCGGTCACATTATCTAGCAGCGCACCTAATAGCTCTGGCCCACGGGTCTGCAATAGCGCACGGACTGCATCAATTGATGCCAGGGGAGCACCAGCCGGTGATGTGGTGTGGGTTGTTTCAAAGCTTTGTTCCAGGCGATCTGCGCTGAGCAATGTTGTGCGGGCTAGTAAGAGGGCAGATGCGCTGTAGCCCGGCAACGCTTTATGAACGCTGGTGATTAAAGCATCGGCGCCAAGTTGCATGACGTGTTTTGGATAGGCATCGTGAAAACCGAAATGTCCACCCCACGCAGCATCAACGATTACTGGAATTGAATTTGCATGAGCGCTGGCAATCAGTGGTGCGATATCAGAGATTGTTCCCAAGTAACCAGGTTCGGTGAGCAATAGCGCTATTGGTTTTTGATCGAGGACTCTTTCAAACTCCGACCGAGCGATCCCAATTGGAACACCGGTTGCAGTATCTATTTCAGGAGATAACCAAATCGGTTCAAGGCCGGCTAACACAAGGGCGCTTAGAACTGAGCGATGCGCAGTTCTGCTGAGTGCAACTTTGTCACCTGGTTTACCGAGCGCCAGGATTACCGCTTGGTTTGCATGCGTTGATCCACCGGTTGAAAAGCGCGCAAAATCGGCGCCCCAGAATTCGGCGGCAAGTGACTCAGCCTTGCTTAAGATTTGATTAGTTAACTTAATTTCATCAAGGCCGCCATATAAAGGAATATCTGCATCAACGACCGCGCCGAGGGCTGGATCAATCTGTGATGCGCGTTGCTTGTGACCTGGAATCGTGAAAGGAGTGTGGCTGCCTTCAAAGTAGGCAAGGTAAGCATCGAGCAGTGGAGCGCTCTTGCGGAGTTCGGAATTGATCTTCACTTGCTGAGCCTAACTTGTCGCGGCGCAGAAGTTAAAAAGAAGGCTCTATAATTTAGCTATGACAGCAAAAGTTCCTCTCCCGCAATCTCGTCACTTGGCAACCGAAATTCCTGGTCCCAAATCACTTGAATTAATTGCGCGCCGCAAGGAGGCAGTCTCTGCCGGCCTAGGCATGGCGATTCCCGCATTTATCGAACGCGGTGAAGGTGCGATTTTGCAAGATGTCGATGGCAACCGAATCATTGATCTTGGCGCAGGAATCGGCGTTGTAAACGTTGGAAATGCTGCCCCTCGCGTTGTCACTCGCGTAGTTGAAGCAGTGCAAGCATTTACACATACCAACTTCACCACAGCGCCATATCTTGGTTACGTAGAAGTTTGCGAAGCGCTAAATCGAATTACCCCAGGCACCCATAAGAAGAAATCAATTCTGCAAAACTCTGGCGCAGAAGCCGTAGAAAATGCTATCAAGATTGCGCGCCATGCCACAAAGCGTCCAGCGATCATTGTCTTTGAAAACGCTTATCACGGCCGTACAAATTTAACGATGGCGCTCACTGCTAAGAATGTTCCATATAAAGAAGGCTTTGGTCCGTTTGCCAGCGAGATCTATCGCATGCCGATGCCTTACGCATTCCACTATGAAGGAAATAAAGCAACGATGGCACAGGATTTTCTTGATCTGGTCACATCTAAGATCGAAAAAGAAGTTGGTGCGCATAACGTTGCCGCAATAATTATTGAACCAATTCAAGGTGAAGGTGGATTTATCGTTCCACCAAAGGGTTTCTTGCCTGGGTTATCAAAGTTTGCAACCGATCACGGAATCGTCTTTATCGCTGATGAAGTACAAACTGGTTTTGCTCGCACTGGAAATATGTTTGCATGTGAAGATGAAAACGTTGTCCCAGATATGATCGTTACTGCAAAGGGAATTGCTGGTGGATTGCCACTTGCTGCAGTTACCGCGCGCGCTGAAATCATGGATTCATCGCATGTTGGCGGCCTGGGTGGAACATATGGTGGAAATCCAATTGCCTGTGCTGCAGCCCTTGGCGCAATTCAAACTATTGAAGAAGATAAATTGGTCGATCGCGCCCGCCACATTGGAAAGATTCTTAGCGATTGCCTTAACGCTCTAGCTGCCAAGCATTCGATTATTGGTGAAGTGCGCGGACGTGGTGCGATGCAGGCGATTGAACTTGTAGAACCAGGCACCACCACACCAAACCCTGCGGCAATGGCTGCAGTCATTAAGTATTGCCAGAGCAAAGGTGTGCTGATCTTGACCGCTGGAACATATGGCAACGTAATCCGCTTCTTGCCACCGATTGTTATCTCCGATGAGCTGCTTAAAGATGCCCTTGGTGTGCTGGAAGAAGCCTTCGCCTCGCTTAAGTAATATCTAATTCACGCCTTTATACTCAAGCCATGGATTTAGATCTACTCGTAAATATTCTTGATTTAGCTGGCACATTTGCCTTCGCGCTAGTTGGCGCTCGCATTGCTTCTGATAAAGGATTGGATTACGGCGGTATTGCTTTTATCGCAGCTACTGCTTCCCTGGCAGGAGGCACGCTCCGAAATCTCTTGCTCGGAGAACGCCCACCTTGGGTGTTGCATGGCTGGTTATTTGTAGGAGTTTTACTCGCGGTTGTAATCACTTTAGGTATTAAACGAAATAAGCCAGTAGGTAGATTTGTTTTAGCGCTGGACACAATTGGTCTGGCAGTCTGCTCAGTATCAGGAGCACAATTCGCACTTACTCAGGGCGCACCCTTTGCGGCTGCGGTAATTCTTGGTCTAATCAGTGCGGTAACCGGGGGATTGCTGCGAGATGTTTTGTGCCAAGTTGAGCCAGTTCTACTGCACCGCGAAACTATCGGAACCTCATGTCTGGCCGGTTCACTTGTTTACGTAAGCTGTCACTATTTTTCAGTCAATGAAATCATTTCAGTTATCTTGGCAAGTATCTGCGTAATTTTAGTTCGTGAGCTTTCGATTAAATACGATTGGCACCTACCTAAAGCGGGCGGTAAGTAATTGCCACAGCACGAACCCGTTATCCAAACACCACGGTTAGAACTTCACCATATTTCAGCACCTGACTTAGTAACACTTTTTGAAGACCGCGATGATTCACCTGCTATCTCTGGAAGGGGTTTTACCAACCCGCTACGTGTTCTAATCGATTTTCAAGGGCCGCTGGCTTGGCGAGTTCCCCAAGTAAAGGCAGATCCGGCTTGCAATAAATGGTTCGTTCGTTGGATTGTTTTAAAAGAAAAGCAAGAAATAATTGGCAGTACCAGTTTTCATGGCGCACCAGATTCGCAAGGAATGCTTGAAATCGGCCTTGGTATTGAAAGTGAATATCAGAGGCAAGGGTTTGCCAAAGAGGCGCTACTGGGAATGTGGCGCTGGGCGCAAACTTTTCCTGATGTGAAGACCTTTCGATACACAGTCAGCCCCGATAACCTAGCATCGATAGCGGTAATAAATTATTTTGGTTTTGAATATAAAGGTCAGCAGATGGATGAAATTGATGGACCGGAAAACATTTACGAGATGAGGGCAGTAGATTTTATTGCTAAGTGGGGCAGAGGTTAATCGCTAGATTGCCCAGAGCGGTGCTTGTAGCGACCTAAGAATTCATCCTTCATCTCTTTGAAGTTGCCATCAATTAGCGCTTGCCGCATCTGATCAACTAAGCGCACCACGAACCGCTCGTTGTGAATTGTGGCAAGGGTAGCCGCCACCATCTCCTTGCCACGAAATAGATGGCACAGGTAGGCGCGTGTGAAATTGGCACATGTGTAACAATCACATTCGGAATCAATTGGGTTGAAATCTCGGATGTATGGGGCGTTGGAAACGTTAAAGCGCCCCTGCATCGTATAGACGGCGCTAGATCGTGCGATACGAGATGCCAGGACGCAGTCGAAGGTGTCCACACCGTTTTCAACGCCAACAAATAGATCTTCCGGTGCGCCGATTCCTAGCAAATGTTTTGGTTTATTTTCTGGCAAAGTTTGATTTACCCAACCAACGATTGTGCCAAGTGAATCTTTATCTAGTGCGCCACCAATTCCGAAGCCATCGAATTCGATGCCGGATGAAGACATAGAACCTAAATCACCAGCTGCCTTCTTTCGCAAATCTTCATATTGTGCGCCTTGAATTACCCCGAATAAAGCCTGATACGGCTTATCGCTGCGCACATCGGTTAGGCGCTTATGCTCATCCAGACAACGTATCGCCCAGTCATAGGTGCGCTCCATGGCAAGTTCTTGATAGGGACGAGTGTTATGCAAAGTGGTGCACTCATCGAATGCGAAGATGATATCTGCGCCAATTTTATGTTGAATCTGCATAGATATTTCGGCGCTAAAGCGGTGCATAGATCCATCTAGGTGAGATTTAAAGGTAACGCCGTCATCATCAACATGAGCCAGTCGCTCTTTATTTCCAGCGATTACTTGATCGGATCTAAAGGTGGTGGCATCCATAGCCAAGACTTTTTTGAAACCAACACCGAGTGAGAGAACTTGAAACCCACCACTGTCGGTAAAGTTGGGACCTTGCCAATTCATAAATTTTGCTAGTCCTCCGGCCTCATCTAATACATCTGGACCAGGTTGCAAATAGAGGTGATAGGCATTTGCTAGAAGTGCTTGCGATCCCAGATCTGCCATCGCACTTGGCAAAACTGCTTTAACTGTGGCTTTTGTACCAACTGGAATAAATGCTGGAGTTTGAATATCACCGTGCGGTGTTGAGATTGTGCCAACCCGCGCTAAAGAGTTTTCTGCGCTGTGATTGATTTGAAATGAAAATCCCGTGGGCACAAGGTTCATTGTCTCAGATATAGACTGCCCGAATGCGCGCTCCAAAAATGCCTTATAAAGAGTTCACCTCTATTCTCAATCCGCATTCTCGCCGCATCGTTGCCGGAATTGCTTTGAGCGCTATTGGGCGTGGAATGACGCTTTCACTTTTGATGGTCTATCTCCACGAGATGCGTGGATTTACAACTTCTTTTGGTGGCCTCCTAATGGCCTGGGGCGCCTTCGTTGGAATTGCATGCTCTGCTCCATTAGGCACGCTAGTCGATCGCATTGGGCCGAAAATAGTGATGGTTCTAGGATTAATTATTTCAGCCATTTCAGGCTTCGGTTTTGCATTTATATCCACTAAGTCAACAGCCGTAATAGTTATGACTTTATTTTCGATTGGAAATCAATGCATTTGGCCGGCGCAGATGGTGATGTTGACTCGCCTTACCCCAGCGGAAATCCGCTCGAAAATCTTCGGCTTTAACTTTATGTTAATGAACTTAGGTCTGGGCGTTGGCGGCTTATTGTCATCACTGATCATTCGTGAGAATTCACTTTTCTCATATCAAATCATGTACTTAATCGATGGCCTTACATATTTAATATTTCTCTTTATAATTTTTTGCCTAAACACCCCTGCCGGTGGGCGCTATGTGGCAAAGGAGAATGAGCCACAATCTGGCAGTTATCGTGAACTATTTGCCAACCGCAAATTAACTTATCTCACCATCGCTGGAATTATTCTGCTCACCTTTGGATACGGCCCACTGAATTCGGGTATTCCGGTTTATGCCACTCAGTATTTAGATCTTGCGCCAAATTGGTTAGGAATTATCTTTGGCGTAAATACTTTTGCGATAGTTGCTTTTCAGCCACTCGTTCTAAAAATTCTGGAGCGGTATTCCAAATACGCAGCGCTGGTTTCAGTTGGCTTTATCTGGGGTCTTTCTTGGCTGGCTGTAGGGATATCTCCTTACCTCTCCATGTTTATGGCAGGCATCGCACTTTGCGTTAGCCAATTAATATTTGCCTTTGGTGAGATGGTCCATGCGCCAACTAGTCCTGCGCTAATGCAAGAGATAACACCAGAACATATTCGTGGTCGCGCCAGCGCTTTAATTAGTTTGCAATGGGGCATATCTGGAATCGCAGGTCCAGCGTTAGCCGGCATAATGATTGGCGCTCATCTAGAACAGTTATGGGTGATATTGATGGCCATTGGCGTGCTTGTGCCAATTCCGTTCTTTCTTAAGGTCAAGGCTATTTCTGCCGCTGAGCAAGCGGAGAAAGATTTATAACAAAGTGGTAACGACGGGGTAAAAGGAGTGTGAAAGCGCGCATAAAAGTTCCTTTTCTACCTATTTAGGATTACTCTCCAGTATTCGCCTTGCAAATATCTTGCAACAAGCCACTGGGGGTCGTGATTGTCTGAAGTCATTCTCCGCACCCCCCAGCAGATCGCCTGGGGCCGATTCCGCCGTAATAAGACGGGCATAGTCTCGGCAATTGTTGTTTTATTCTTTCTTTTTCTTGCCTATGGCGCACCACTGATCACACGACTATTTGGTTTGAGCTCCACAGAAACTTATCTCGACGGACTTGATCCGCAGGGCATGCCGATTGGAGCCGGTGGCGGAATTTCTTGGCAACACCCATTTGGTTTGGAACCGGGCGCCGGCCGCGATGTTTTTTCCATGCTGCTCTACGGTTCACGTATTTCATTTAGCGTTGCAATTATTACAAGCGTTGCAGCAATCGGAATCGGAATGATTCTTGGAATTACTGCCGGATATTTCCGCGGTCGCGTTGATGCAGTCATTGGTCGATTCTCAGATCTGCTCTTCGCATTTCCATCATTTTTTATGATCATCGCACTAAGTATCCCGATGGTTGAGCGCGTTGAATCTCTCGGAATCGTTCGCGATAACGGAGCCCGCTTAACTGTTTTAATCATCTTCTTCGTCTTCTTTGGGTGGCCAGGTTTTGCACGCCTTGTGCGCTCGCAGGCGATGTCTTTGCGCGAACGCGATTTCATTATGGCCGCGCAATCACAAGGGGCATCTAACTGGCGAATTATTACCAAAGAGATGTTGCCTAACTTGTGGCCAACAGCGATTGTTTTTCTATCTCTCTCACTGCCTGGCTATTTAGCAGCAGAAGCGGTCTTCTCTTTCCTTGGAGTAGGCATTAATCCACCAGCATCAACATTTGGCCTCGTGCTCTCGGATGCAATTAAATACTGGAGAGCAGACCCTGCCTATCTCATGATTCCGTGCGCAATGCTGATTGCAATTGTGCTCGCTCTAAACCTGCTTGGTGATGCGGTGCGTGATGCCCTCGACACGAAAGCAGAGTAATAAAAAGGTTTCCTTAAGCGAACTAGTGGCTTAAGGGGAAATTGCCGCAGTACAGGATTGGGCTTGAAACCTAATCGTGCAAATGCAGCAAAGTTCTAACTCATTTCGCGGCCGCGATATGAGACGTACTCATAAGGAGGACAAATGTCAGTAATGAAAATTACTGCTCGTCGCCTCATAGCAACTACAAGCGTTGCAGCACTCGCTGCTTCCGTAGTTCTAGTAGGTGGCATGAATTCAGCTAACGCTGCAACAGCGAAGCCAGTTACTGGTGGAACTTTGAATTTCTACACACACAGTGAGCAATTTCCTAATCTAGATCCACAACGTATCTACACAGGTCGCGATATCGCGTTCTTGAGTTCATACTTGATGCGAACACTTGTTTCTTACAAGCCAGTTGCTGGAAAAGACGGAGCAAGCCTTGTTGCTGATATGGCAACTAACACTGGTGTACCAAGCAATAAAGCAAAGACATGGAAATTTACTTTGCGTCCAGGCGTTTCATGGGAAGATGGCAAGCCGGTTACATGTGCTGATGTGAAGTACGGATGGTCTCGTACATTTGCAACAGATGTATATGTAGAAGGTCCTGCTTACCCAATCACATGGCTGGATATTCCAAAGGACAAAGATGGATCATCTGCATACAAGGGTCCATATAAGAAGACTGGTCAAGCACTATTCGACAAGTCAATTAATTGTTCTTCAGACAACCGTACAATCACATTTAACTTATCTCGTACGGTTCCAGACTTTAACTACTACCTCACATACCTAGCTGGCGGACCAGTTCCGAAGGCAAAGGACACTGGAGATAAGTACGACCTACGCCCAATGGCATCAGGTCCATACATGATCAAGAAGTACGCCATCAATGATGAAATGGTTCTTGTTCGTAACCCAAATTGGAAGAAGTCATCAGATCCAATCCGTACTCCATATCCAGATGACATCATTGTCACATTCGGTATGGATGAAGATGTTCGTGATGCAACCGATATGGAAGATCTAATTCCTAACGGAATCAACATGGATGGATTGCAACCAACAAATAACGTTGCATTCTTCGAGGATCCAACAAAGAAGAATCGTCGTATGAATAACTACGATCCTTACACTTCATACCTTGCAGCAAATAACTCAGCAGGTCGCCTTGATTGCCTAGATGTTCGTAAGGCTGTTTTCTTTGCCTTCGACAACCAGTCACTCATCGACCTATCTGGTGGAACTACCTACTACGGTGAAATGGGCGATAACCCTGTTAAGCCAGTAATTGGTATGGACTATGCACCTACAAAGGGAAATATCCACGATCCAAACTTTAAGATCGGTGGAAACCCAGAGTATGCAAAGACACTACTGGAGAAGGCTAAGACTTCTTGTCCAGAAGCGTATGACCGCGCAACAAACCCTGCAAAGGGTCTTAAGTACTACCGCGCAGATACAGCTACCAATAAGAAGGCAGCAGTACTTGTAGAGGCAGCACTTGGTAAGGCAGGTTTCGTAATCGAAACTGTTTACAAGCCAGCCGGTACATACAATGCAAACCTTGAGACATATAAGAAGGAAACTGACTTCTTATCATCTGGTTGGGGCGCAGACTGGGCGAATGCATCAACAGTTATTCCAGAACTTTGGGGTGAAGGTTGCTGTAACTACACTAATAACCAGAAGACAGCTGCATACGCACCGTTTATCAAGAAGGTAAACCTGGCACTCGTCGAGCTTGATCGTAAGAAGCAAGCGAAGATGTGGCAGGAACTTTCTCAGTACGGTATGGATCAGTACTGGTATATCCGTACAGTCTTTGGAAAGTCTCAGCAGACATGGGGCTCAAAGATCGGCGGCGTTTATTACTGGGAGCCACAGGGAAGCTTCGGCTTCGGACAGCTCTTCGTAAAGCAATAAACATCTAAGTTGCAAGAGCCAAGGTGTGCAGGGAAACCTGCACACCTTGGCAATGCAAGAAAGAATTTTCCGTACTACTTATTAACTGATTGAAGGGAGAAGGAAGATGTTCACATTTGTACTTAAGCGACTTGCGTACACCATCATTCTTCTAGCAATTGTTAGCCTTACCATTTTCTTTATCTTTGATTTGATTCCAGTTGATCCAGCGCGCTTGGTCTGTTCAAAGCAGTGCACGCCATCACTCGTTGAAGCTAACCGCCAAAGACTCGGACTCGACGTTTCAGTCCTCGAGCAATGGTGGCGATTTATTGTGGGGCTCTTTGCGGGGCGAACATTTGGTGAAGAAGGAATTGCAATCACCTGTGCGGCGCCCGCTCTTGGCTACTCATTCTCACGTCACGAATGTGTGACAACAATCGTTGCCGAAGCCTTCCCATTCACCCTTAGCCTGGCCTTAGGTGCATTTGTTCTCTGGTTATCTGTGGGAATTTCTCTAGGTGTTCTTTCAGCACGCAAAAAGGGAAAGTTTGCAGATCGCGCAGCCTCAGTCTTCGTATTAGTCGGAACATCACTTCCTACCTTTATCACCGGAATTTTAGTTGTGCTCTTTATCGTCCTTAGATTTAATCTGGTTAACCCACTAGAGCTCGGTAATTGGCATAACCCATTTACTGAACCACTGGGTTGGCTTCAGACTTTCTTCTTTCCTTGTGCCACTTTGGCCTTGGCCTATGCAGCGACATATACCCGTTTTACTCGCTCCAATGTCATCGAAACATCAAGTGAAGACTTTATTCGCACAGCGCGAGCAAAAGGCTTAAGTGAGAAAGTAATCTTGCGCAAGCACACCTTGCGTGCAGCACTTGCTCCAATCACCACAATCGCCGGCCTTGATTTCGCTGGCTTACTTGGGGGTGCAATCATCACCGAGGGAATCTTTGGACTCAATGGACTTGGCAGGCTTAGCATCAAGGCTGTTACGCAAACTTATGATTTACCAATTATCGTTGCAACAACCCTGATTGCATCCGCCTTCGTATTAATAATGAACCTAATCGTAGATATTGCATACGCATACATTGATCCAAGAGTGCGGACCACATGAGTAAATTCTTAGAAGTCACCAACCTGAATGTCACATTCCCGACTCAAGATGGTGAAGTTCGCGCATCTAATGAAGTCTCCTATTCTGTAGACCTAGGTGAAACTCTGGCAATTGTTGGTGAGTCTGGCTCTGGAAAATCGGTTTCAAACTTAGCTGTGATGGGACTTCACAACCCGACACGAACAAAGATCACTGGAAGTGCCGTACTTAACCTTGCTAACGGTCCTGTCGATGTGATCTCAGCATCTGCCGAAACAGTTCGCCGTCTTCGTGGCAAGGCAATGTCGATGATCTTTCAAGATCCGATGTCGGCGCTGCACCCTTTCTTTACAATTGGTGATCAAATTGCAGAAGGATGGCATCTCTATAACAAGGGTTCAAAGAAAGACGGCATCAAGAAAGCAACTGAGATGCTCGAGATTGTTGGAATTCCGGATGCCTCATCTCGAGTGCATGATTACCCACACCAATTTTCAGGGGGCATGCGCCAGCGTGCGATGATTGCAATGGCACTTGTTAACAATCCATCGCTCTTAATTGCCGATGAACCAACTACCGCCCTTGATGTAACAGTTCAATCTCAGATCCTCAAACTTCTGAAAGATCTGCAGAAAGAATTTAATATGGCAATCATTTTGATCACCCACGATCTTGGGGTAGTCGCAGAAGTTGCCGACCGTATCTGTGTTATGTATGGCGGGCGCATTGTTGAAAATGGCACGGTTGATGACATTTTCTATCGCCCTGAACATCCTTACACTCTTGGACTTCTTAACTCTGTTCCACGAATTTCTGATGGCCAATCTCATCGCCTACGTGCAATTCCTGGGCAACCACCATCTCTCATTAGCTTGCCATCGGGCTGCGCTTTCCAGCCTCGCTGTGAGTATTCATCCAAAGTCACATCGGGGGCTTGCAATTCTACTGTTCCATCATTGAGTGATAAAGGTTCCGGGCATCTCTCTCGCTGCCATCTTGATGTAGCCGATCTCAACAATCTCGTTAAAGATAAGGCATAGGTCGTGACTGAAAATATTCTTGAATTAAATAACCTCACTAAGTTCTTCCCAGCAAAAGCTGGTGGAATATTTAGCAGAGCAAAGGGTGAAGTCCGGGCTGTCGATGGGGTAAGCCTTACCGTTGCGCGAGGTGAGACAGTAGGCCTAGTCGGTGAATCTGGCTGCGGCAAGACAACTGTTGGACGCACAGTGATGAAACTCTATGAGCCAACATCGGGCCAAATTGTTTTTGATGGTCAAGATATTACAAATCTAAAGCGTAAAGAGATGAAGCCAATTCGCTCCAAGATGCAGATGATCTTTCAGGATCCATTTTCATCTTTAAATCCCCGTCACACAGTGGGAACAATAATCTCTTCTTCCTACACAATTCATGACATCGAACCTGAAGGCGGTGTTGAACATTCGGTTCGCGAATTACTAACTTTGGTTGGACTTAACCCCGAGCACATCAACCGCTTCCCTCATGAATTCTCAGGTGGCCAACGCCAACGCATTGGAATTGCGCGATCACTTGCCCTTAAGCCAAAGTTAATTGTTGCCGATGAGCCCGTCTCGGCCCTAGATGTTTCAATTCAGGCCCAGGTGATTAACCTGCTAGATGATCTGCAGAAAGAGCTTGGACTTTCATACCTTTTCGTGGCTCACGATTTATCTATCGTGCAACATATCTCTGATCGCGTTGTTGTGATGTATCTGGGCAAAGTTATGGAGATGGCCCCGACTCGTGAACTCTTTGCAAACCCACGCCATCCTTATACCAAGGCCTTGTTATCTGCTGTTCCTGTTGCAGATCCCAAGATGGGCCGTAGCCGGGAGCGAATCATTTTGCAGGGAGATTTACCAAGCCCAGTGAACCCACCGAGTGGTTGTGTCTTTAATACTCGCTGCTGGAAGGCGCAAGATATTTGCCGCACAGCAGTTCCTGAAACTATTCAGGTGACACCGTTACAGACTGTTGCTTGCCATTTCCCAGAAGTTTAAATTACTTAAGCGTTCCGGTTACTTCAATAACGTCTTCATTTAGCGAGACGCCAAGTTCTAAAGGCGCGCCAACTATTGAGAGGCAACCAACTCCATAAGTAAATGTCGTCGAAGCACCAGCGGCTAAAGGCTCAGTTGGAGCGCCATTGATGTTGTTATCTCCATCGAGGATATCTACGCAAACGGCGTTGGCAGATTTCATTGAGATTGCCATATTTGCAAGATCAAGTGAATTGCTGCTTTTGTTTTTCACCGTTACGTCAAACTTATTTGCGACCATACCCTTTTGATAATTTGAGGCGTATGCACCCGGCGTAAACACAACATTTTCTTGGAATGTGATTGTCAGATCTGAGCCGAGATCAAGTGCTGCGCCAAAGCCAGTTGCCACAGTCGGTGCAATAGATTCGGTGAATTCGGATGCATCACCCGGATTGGTATTTAGGCCAGTATCACTCTTGCCGCATCCAGTAAGAGTGGTGGTTGCGGTGAGGCCAAGGATTAGTGCCTGTGCGAAGCGCTTCTTATTCATGTGCCAAATTCTACCGCTACCAGATCTCAACGCGTTCACCTTCGGCCAGCCACAACTTATCGCCCTCAGATAATTCGAAGGCTTGATAGAAATCGCTGATATTTCGAACGATCGCATTGCAGCGGAACTCATATGGTGAATGCGGATCAGTTGCTATGCGACGGCGCAGTTCTTCGGCACGTACCTTGCCACGCCATGCTTGCGCCCACGATAAGAAGAAACGTTGTTCCCCGGTTAAACCATCAATTACAGGGCTCTGCGCGCCCTTTAAAGCCAATTTATAGGCCTTAAACCCAATTGCTAAGCCACCCAGGTCTCCGATGTTCTCACCGACTGTAAGGGCCCCATTGACGTGGATATCGGGGGTTTCTTCGGGATAAAGCGCATCAAATTGCTTAATTAGAGCATTAGCGCGCTTTTCAAATTCAGTGCGATCACTCTGGGTCCACCAATCGATCATGTTTCCATCGCCATCGAATTTAGAACCTTGATCATCAAAGCCGTGGCCGATTTCATGGCCAATAACTGCTCCAATACCGCCGTAATTAACTGCGATATCTGCCTCTAAATCAAAGAATGGTGGCTGCAAGATCGCTGCAGGAAAGACGATCTCATTTTGGATCGGATGGTAGTAAGCATTAACAGTCTGTGGGGTCATTAACCATTCAGTCTTATCAACTGGCTTGCCAATCTTTGCCAGTTCGATATCGCGGGCAAACTTGGTGATCCGACCGATATTTTCAAAGAGGCCATCGCGGGTAATTGTTAGCGCTGAATAGTCACGCCACTTATCGGGATAGCCAATCTTGGGGGTGAACTTGCCCAGCTTTTCTAGCGCCTTGGTCTTGGTTTCAGGGCT
>CANLHI010000008.1 GCA_947490845.1 Actinomycetota bacterium
CTGTCTGTGCGCAAAGTGCGCGCTCTTGCCAAGAGAGTTCAACGTTCTCTCCGTTTGCTAATTTGATTGATGGGCCAGCAGTAGGGGCTGTTGGATTGCCAGTAGGTGTAGCTTCTGGACGAATCGGCATCGACTAATCTCCTCAAGACCTTTGGTGGCAGCGCTCACTGTGAACACCGCTTCTCTATAACGAATTACACGCGTGTAATCCCTTTTAGTCAAGTCCGAGAAAGGGTCAAATTCAGGAAATCGAGCCTTATATCTGCGATTTAGGGATGATTTATCGACTTATTGGATGGAAATTGGCAGATTTTCCTTTTGAGAAAGATATTTTCCGATGATTTCTGAGTTGGCCTTAACGATTGAATTATGAAGAACAAATGAATCTGTGATGGTGCAATTTTCGCCAACGACAACCGCGTCCCCAATTATCGAATTGGAGATTTTGCAGCCCGCCCCGATTCTCGAGCCAGAACCGATAGAAGTTCCGCCGGTGAGCGATGTGCCCTCTGCAATAGTGGTTCCAGCACCAGCCAAGAAATCTCCGCCAACATAATCGCGCGAGCCCTTAAATAGCGCCGCTGGCGTTCCAATGTCGAGCCAGTAAGACTGCTCGCGATAGCCATATATCGGGCGCCCAGATTTAACTAACTGTGGGAATGTTTCTCGCTCGATGCTGATGACTTTTCCTTCAGGAATTTCAGAGATCACCGATGGGCTAAATACATAACATCCCGCGTTGATGTCATTGGTTACTGGGTTATCCATTTTTTCCAAGAAATCTGTAACTCTGCCGGTCGTATCAGTTGGTACACAACCAAATGCGCGAGCATCGGCGACTTCTATTAGGTGAAGCGTTGCATCTGCGCCGCGTTCTTTATGAAGCGCTAGTTGCGCTGCGATGTTGTGCTTACTTAATACATCACCATTGAAAATTACAAACTCTTCTGCGGAATCGGTAAAACCTACCATTGCCGCTGCGTTGCGGATCGCTCCGCCCGTGCCAAGTGGTTCTTTCTCTACCGCATAAAGTAATTTCATATCCCACTTAGAACCATCACCGAAATAGGGTGTAAAAACTTCCGAAAGATAGGAAGTGGCCAGAATTACTGTATTAATGCCAGCTTTTTTAGCAGCAAGTAACTGATGTTCGGTAACTGGAAATCCACCCACGGGCAACATTGGTTTTGGAGTTTGATTTGTCAGTGGCTTAAGTCGGGTACCAAAGCCGCCAACTAGCAAAATACCGATGGCCATTATTTAATCGCTTTCATTATGCGCTTCACTGCTTCATTTATCTGCAAATCAGTTGCGGTCATAGCAACTCTAATATGCGATGCGCCGAGTGGACCGTAGAAATTACCGGGGGTAGCCAATATTCCGATCTGGGCCAACCAATCAACTGAGCGCCAAGCATCCTCTGATCTGGTGCACCAGATGTATAGACCGGCGACCGAATCATCAATTCTAAAACCGGCTGCTTGCAAAGCAGGTGCCAAAATTGATCTGCGCGAGTTATATCTGGCACGTTGTTCTTGCACGTGCATTTCATCACTTAACGCAGCCACCATCGCATTTTGAATCGGAAGTGGCACCATCATCCCGGCATGTTTGCGAACTTCACGAATTTGGGCAATTAACTTACTATCACCAATTAGAAATGCACCACGATAGCCAGCCATTGAAGAGCGTTTTGAAAGTGAATGCACTACTAATACATTTGAATTATCACCACCGGTGTATTTAAGAAGTGAAGTAGGTTGGGCAGTATCACCAAAGTCGATGTAGCACTCATCGCAAACTAGAGTTGCAGAATTTTGGCGAGACCAGTTCAGCGCTGCTCGAAGTTCAACTTCGGAATGAACTCGACCAGTTGGATTACCTGGCGAGTTAACCCAGGCGAAATCCGCCGCTGGCCAAGTCGCGGCATCCACGCCGACGGCAATTGGATTGGCTTGCGCTAACAGTGCACCGACTAAGTAGGTTGGATATGCAACTTCTGGATAAATAACGCTCTGACTTTGCAGAAGTGTTGGCAACCAGGCAACTAGCTCTTTTGATCCAATTACCGGCAGAACATCAAAGTCCCCCGTTGCACCCAGATGTGTAATGGCCCAATTTCGAATTGCATCCTGTAATTCTTTGGTGCCTGCGGTGACTGGATATCGCGGTGAATCAGAGCTTTCGCGCAGCGCGCTTTGAATTATTTGTGGAGTCGAATCAACTGGTGTTCCTTGAGATAGATCGATTATTCCGCCGGCAAATTCACGTGCCTTTTGCGCATAAGGTGCCAACGCATCCCACGGAAAATCTGGCAAGGGTTGGCGCATATTTGGCAGGCGCTAGGTAACTTTGTTTAAATTATTCTTTTGGTGGAATTGCTATGACATCTGGATGATCGCTATTTGTTAAGCCAACCTTGGCTGCGCCTCCAGGAGATCCGAGTTCAACGAAGAATTCGGTATTGATCTTTGATGAATCTTTCCACTGTGAAGGGATGTCATCTTCGTAGTAAATGGCTTCGACTGGGCAGACCGGCTCGCAAGCACCGCAATCAACGCACTCGTCAGGTTGGATGTAGAGCATGCGATTGCCTTCGTAGATACAGTCAACTGGGCATTCCTCGATGCAAGATTTGTCCTTAACATCAACGCACGGTTGGGCAATTACATAAGTCACGATCTAACCTCCAGATTAGTGGGCTCTTCTCTATGATCGCGCTTATTCTAACCATGCAGAGGCGAGGTTGCCCGATTAAGGTATCGACATGACTGCAACTAGCCAGGGATCTGCGTCACCGTTGAGCGGGGCGATTGGCAAAAGGGTCACCATCAGACTGCGTGAAGCCGGCGGTGGGTTTCGAGATATCGTGGGCATTCTTCAGAGCGAACATGAATTAATTAACTCTAAATTTCAAGCAATTTCATTTTCCAAAGATGACATCGCAATTTGGCGAGAGATTCAGCCGCTGCCCGATCGCGCCGGCACAGGTGCTCCTCTATCACTAAGAATTATTGAGTTAGAAAAACTCTCCGATACAACTTGGCCCGCAACAGAAATTATTGAATTTGGGAAATGGCGCCTGCGCATCTCTGATGGATTTACGATGCGCGCTAATTCGGCGCTGCCAACCGGCGCCGGCCCAATCGGAGAACCTCCCCTGCCGCTTGCCGATGCGGTAGAACATGTAATAAAGATTTATCGGGAAAAGGGTTTAACGCCAACTTTCACATTGCCTCTGCCGATATATCAAGAACTCGATGACTATTTGGAAAGCCAAGGTTGGCAAGTGAAAGTCGGAGCGCAATTTCTAATCAAAGATATAGACTCAATCACGACTGAGTTGTCTTCGCTAATTGATTTTGAGATTCTTGATTATCCATCTGAGCAATGGCTAGGACTTCAATCAGATCATCGCCTGGAAAAATTAATGCTGCGTTACCCAGCTAGATATGGAGTCATTAAATCTGGTGAAAGCGTTGTCGCCGTTGGCCGAATCGCAACTCTTGGGACATGGGCAATGGCAACGCGACTCTTCGTCGATCCGTCTCATCGTGGGAAAGGACTAGCAAAGCAGCTAATGATCCGCTTGATGGCTGCTGCAAGAGAAGATGGAGCAACAAAAATTGGACTCCAAGTTGATCTTGAAAACGCGGCTGCGCTGGCTTTGTATGACTCCATGGGATTTAGGGCGCATCATAAATATGACTATCGGGTACTAGAGAATTTGGAAGCAAGTTAATGATTTCCATATATGACACGTTGGCGCGCAAAGTTAGCGAAGTACAGTCATCTGGATCAACGGTAAATGTCTACTGCTGTGGTCCAACCGTTTATCGCGATGCTCACGTGGGCAACTTACGAACGTTTTTGCTGGCAGATGTAATCCATCGAGCGCTAATTCAACAAGGTACGAAAGTTAATTTCATTCAAAACATAACCGATGTTGGACATATGTCTGAAGATGTTCAAGGCGAAGATAAAATGCTCCAACAAGCGCAATTGGAAGAGCGTGATCCTTTTGAAATTGCTCGTGCATACGAGGCCGAATTCCATAATGATTTGAGACGGCTAAATATCCTGCCAGCGAATGCATATCCTCGTGCCAGCGAAACAATAAATTTGATGCAGCAATACATCACCAAGTTAATCGATGGTGGATTCGCGTATGCCACTCCTTCCGGTTCTGTTTACTTCGATTCTCGATCTTTTGAAACCTACGGTGCAATTAGTGGAAACCGTCTAGATTCACTAAAACCTGGTCATCGTTATGAATTTACCGATGAGGGTGATAAGCGTTTTCATGCCGACTGGGCTCTCTGGAAAGCAGCCGGTTTGCGCACAGAAATGGTCTGGGATTCACCATGGGGGCTTGGCTTCCCGGGATGGCACATCGAATGCACTGCCATGTCACTCTCATTACTAGATAACCGCATAGATGTTCACGTTGGTGGCATTGATCTGAGATTTCCACACCATGAAAATGAACGTGCGCAATCAAATGCAGTAACTGGATCTGAAGCAGTTGGCATGTGGGTACACGGTGAACACTTACTTTTCGAAGGTCGCAAGATGTCAAAGAGTTCTGGAAACGTCGTGCTGCTGCAAGAAATAATTAATCGCGGGATTGATCCCTTGGCGTTAAGGCTTTGTCTATTAGAAAATCGTTATCGCGCGCAGATGGATCTCACCTGGGCGGCGCTAGAAGCTGCAAATTCCACACTACGGCGATGGCGTAATTCGTTGGCTACTTGGGGTTCAGATGTTACTGCGAATGCAGATTCAGAAGTTTCGTCTGCTATCGAAAAGGATCTTGATACTCCGCGCGCAATATTGCGGCTGCGCGCCATAGAAAAGGACTCACAGATTCCACCACAGCATAAGCGTGCCATTTTTCTTCATGCAGACCAGGTGCTTGGGTTAGAACTTACCCGCGCATCCATCAACAAACCTCTATCGCCAGAGCAGGCATCACTATTGAGTCAAAGAGCGAGTGCGCGAGAGCAGAAGAATTGGAGTCAAAGCGATCTGTTGCGCGATGAATTACTGGCCCAAGGAGTTTCGATTAGCGATGGACCTGCTGGTCAAAGTTGGAGCTGGACTTAATTAGAGGGTAATGCGATGGCAATTGCAAGTGCCAGAAAAGAGAGAAAGAAAAAGGCATTACCCAAATTATCACCTTGGACGAATATTTCTTTCCCTGCACCAAAAGTAGATGCTTGGAAAAATATTACACTCCAGCCCAGCGCTGCGATTATTTTAAATCTACGCTTTCCATAAGTTCGTCCTACAGACCAGATTGCGGTAAAAGTTCCAATAATTGCCAAGGTAATACCAAAAGGTGGCAGAAATAAATGCAGGAATGTCGCCGCTACTGCGGTTACTGCACCTGAAAGAAGTGCAAATAGATACTTCATTTAGGTAATGACTCCGGCAAACAAATCTGTTTCACGTCCGGCTTCATCAAGGGGGTCTGCCTTTTCACCTTTTGCTAATGTGTAGAACTCGTTACCCCAGACTTGTAGCCCTAGGTTATTAGAGAGTGCAAAGAAAGGTCCATCAAGTGCTATCTGTGTGTGATGCGCCTTCATTGCTGCCATCTTCTGCTCTACATAAGAATTTCCATCAATTAAGGCGTGAACAAATTCGTCATCTTTTGCAAATTCAATTTCATCAATGTTATCTGTTCCGAAGAAATCTGAGCCAATCTCCTTTAACTTCTCCATACTTTCAGCGATCACTGACTTAGGCATCGTGTTCCAATAAATCTTTTGAATTTGCCATTTAGATTTCTCAGATGCACGCATAGCAACTCGGTGGGCTTGAATATGATCTGGATGGCCATATCCACCGATTTCATCATAAGTAATAAGAATATGTGGCTCAACTTCTTCAATTACCTCAACCAAATAATCAGCAGCCTCTTCCAAATCTGCTTGCCAAAAGACGTCGGGACGGTTATTGGCATCCGTTCCCATCATTCCGCTGTCACGATAGGTTCTAAAACCTTGCGCGAGGAATCTAAAATCTTTAATACCAAGTGCGCTCATCGCGTTGGCAAGTTCGATTTCGCGATGAGGACCAAGGGCATCAGTTTGGGCGCTAGATAAATGGCTTAGCTCGGGGGTGAGAATTTCACCCTCTTCTCCGCGTGTACACGTAACAAGAGTTACTTGCGCACCGAGCGCTGCATATAACGCCATGGTCGCTCCGTTATTGATGGTTTCATCATCAGGATGAGCGTGAACTAATAAAACACGAAAACCTTGATACGAACTACGCATTAATAAACCGGTAATGATTTATCAATTTGTTTAGCCCATGCGATGACGCCGCCTGCCACATGGGTAGCATCTGAAAATCCAGCGCCTTTGAGAATTGCTAAACATTCGGCCGATCTGACGCCGCTTTTGCAATGCAAAACTATCGGTTTATCTTGCGGCATAGTCGCAAGCACTGTGCCATCCAAGAAACCTTGTTTTGGAATCAAGTGAGAACCTGGAATGCGAACGATTTCAAATTCACTTGGCTCACGAACATCTACGAGATAGAAGTTATCGTTTCCGGCAATCTTTGCAGCAAGTTCGGTAACTGTGATTGTTGAATCCTTAACTGCAACTTCTGCAGCATCCGATAAGACACCACAGAACGCCTCGTAATCCGGCAACAATTGCGTCTGGGTTGGGTTCTCGCTACATAAAGGGCATTTTGGATCTTTACGAACCTTGATCTTTCTAAATGACATTTCTAGTGCATCGTAAATTATTAGCGAACCAATCATTGGATCACCAACGCCAGTGATTACTTTTATCGCCTCTGTGGTCTGGATAGATCCGATTGTTGCGCAAAGAACTCCAAGAACTCCGCCTTCAGCACAACTTGGAACCATGCCCGGTGGCGGAGGTTCTGGATAAAGACAACGGTAACAAGGTCCGTACTCAGCCCAAAAAACGCTGGCCTGGCCATCAAAGCGATAAATGGATCCCCAAACATAAGGCTTCTTCAATAATACGCATGCATCATTTACTAAATATCGAGTTGCAAAATTATCGGTTCCGTCAACAATAATGTCGTATTGAGAAAATATCTCCATTACATTGGAATTATCTAGACGAGCTTCGTGAGTTACTACATTCACATAAGGATTTATCTCAGCAATCTTTGCCTTAGCCGATTGCGCTTTGCTCTTACCAATATCACTTTGTCCATGAATGATTTGACGCTGCAGATTTGATTCATCGACTGTATCGAATTCGACAATTCCGAGAGTTCCGACGCCAGCGGCTGCTAAATACATGAGTGCTGGTGAACCAAGTCCACCTGCACCAACGCATAAAACTTTTGCGTTCATCAAACGTTGCTGTCCAGCCATTGCAACATCTGGAATTATCAGATGTCGACTATATCGACGAACTTCATCAACAGTCAGCGCAGGTCCAGGAGAAACTAGGGCTGGAGGTTTAATTTGTGGGTTCGTCATAGCGCTATTCTGCCGTAGGCAATGCAGGTGCGCCAATTCGATAAATTTGGCACGCTGCGAATCGTTCTCATCTGCATTTGATCTTTCTTTATTACCGCTAGTGCGTCTACGATATGAGCAATGACTACCGTAGATACGAATACAAAGGGCGATAAAGCACGCCTGCCGCGTGATGAGCGCCGTGCAATATTGCTCAACGCGGCCCTAGAAGTTTTCACTGCCGCCGGATACCACTCAGCTGCGATGGATGAAATTGCTGATCGCGCAAATGTGAGTAAGCCAGTTCTATATCAGCACTTTCCTTCGAAACTTGATTTGTATCTCGCCGTACTAGATCTGCATATTGATTCCCTAGTTTTTGCGCTACAAAAAGCAATCTCTTCAACTCCAGATAACTCTATGCGCGTACATGCAACTGTTGTTGCTTACTTTGAATTTATCGAAAAAGAGGGCGAGGCATTCCGTTTACTTTTCGAGAGCGATATGAACGTTGAACCACAGGTTCGTGAGCGCTTAAATCGTATGACCTACGACTGCGCAGCAGCTGTGAGTGCAATCATTTCCAATGACACTGGGCTTCCTCAGGAAGTCGCCATGTTGCTCGGCGTTGGACTTATTGGATATACCCAAGTAACTGCACGCCATTGGTTAGAGCGAGATAGCAAATTAAGTCGCCAGCAAGCGGTTGAATTAGTTGAAAACTTAATGTGGCGCGGAATTTCTGGCTTTCCGCTCTCTGGAACTCAATAACCCCTACTCATTTCAGAGAGATTGGCTGCACTTTTTGCCGATAGGATAGCCACATGAGTACAAAAAAATCAGATGCCGGACAAAGTACACAAGTTCGCATCGCAATCGCCAATATATCTGGCGAGTTAGTTATTGAAACAAATTCTTCAGTTGCCGATGTTAAAGCGGCGGTATCGGCAGCTTTGGCAGGCCAGACTCCCCTAGCGTTGCAAGATATTAGGGGCCATGAAATTGTTGTAGCAGCGGACAAGATTGGCTTCGTCGACATTGGTGTCGCCGCCGATCGCCGCGTTGGTTTCGGCGTTCTCTAAGGTGTCGATAACTTTTGCTGATTTGCCGCTTCGCCCCGAAACACAGGCAGCGCTAGTAGAGCATGGTTTTATCTCACCTTTCCCAATTCAAGAGATGGTTCTACCAATTGCACTTGGCGATGGCGATGTAATTGGCCAAGCCAAGACTGGTACCGGAAAAACACTTGCATTTGGAATTCCATTAATTGAGAGAGTGATCGCACCGCTTGATACCGAATGGGCAGATTTAGCTGCAAAAGGACTTCCGCAAGTTTTAGTAGTAGTCCCAACTCGCGAACTTTGTGTGCAGGTAACAAAAGATATTGATGAGTTAACTGGAAATCGTGGCATACGTACTTTGGCTGTTTACGGCGGGCGGGCATTTGAACCACAAATTGAAGCACTTAATAGCGGTGTGGAAATAGTTGTCGGAACCCCTGGTCGTTTATTAGATCTCTACCGACAAGGTCAATTAAAATTAAAGGAAGTATCTCGCGTTGTCTTAGATGAGGCTGATGAGATGCTTGATCTGGGTTTCTTGCCTGATGTCGAAAAAATATTTACTAGCACGCCTAATCGTGCCCAAACTATGCTTTTTTCGGCGACGATGCCGGGCGACATTATTGCGCTAGCGCGACGATTCATGAATCAGCCGATACATATACGCACTCAAGATAATGAAGATGAGGGTGCGGTCGTATCTCGCATCAAACAACATGTAATTCGCGCACATGCGCTAGATAAGATCGAAATGTTGGCGCGAATTCTTCAAGCCGATGGACGAGGTCCAACTATCGTCTTCTGCCGCACAAAGCGCACCTGTCAAAAAACCTCAGATGATTTAGCCGAACGTGGATTCCGTGCAGCATCAATCCATGGTGATTTAGGGCAGGGCGCACGTGAAAAAGCGCTTAATGATTTCAAGGCCGGTAAATCAGATGTGCTCGTTGCAACAGATGTGGCAGCGCGCGGAATTGATATCGACGGCATTACCCACGTAATCAACTATCAATGTCCCGAGGATGAAAAAACTTATGTGCACCGCATTGGTCGCACAGCGCGTGCCGGCGCAGATGGAATCTCAGTCACATTTGTCGATTGGGATGACTTAGCTCGCTGGAAAATGATTGATACCGCTCTAGTTTTGGGTCTCGGTGAACCAGAAGAGACTTATTCATCATCAGAACATCTTTATCAAATGTTAAATATTCCAGCAGGTTCAAACGGACGTATTACCAAGCAGAAGCCTGTGGCTAAGACCGAAAAGGTTGCCGCACCTGAGAGAGCTGCTAAGCCGGCAGCAGATAAAACTCCAAGAAATCGTACCCGCACCAAGAAGTTTTCTTCTTAATTTTTATTCCAGACCTAAGATTTCTAGCACGGAATATGCGGCACTTCTATAACTCTCTGACACTTCAGAACTTTTGCTAACGGTTAAAACGGATAAATTTGAACTTGCCGCACTTTCTACCTCATCACTGCGCAAAATTGCCACATCTAATACCGGCGAGAGCTCTTCGTAATTGACATCACCGATGGCAACCGCGGTTATGGGCTTATCGGTCATTTTTCGCAATTGAATTAGCCCGCGTAGCGAATGAAGAGATTGCCAGACAGGAGCGAGTATCTGGTCAGCGGCACGAATTGCCGCGCCTAGCGCTGGGGTCAGTGTTGAAGGAATATCCAATATAACTAAATCGTAATCCTTCGGTAACTTAAGTAATAACTGGGAGAGTGAATCTTCGCCTAAGTTTGCTGCTAATCGTGAATCTGATGCGATGAAATCAAAGCGTTCAGAAGTTGTAACTAGATTTTCTTCAGTTAATTTAACGCCTGAGATAAATTCGGTAAATGTTACTCGTGGATTTTCATACCCGAGGCGAAAGGTAAGTGGCGCCGCAGGATCCAGATCTATTAGGAGAGCCTTCTTACCAAATTCGGCAAATGACACAGCTAAGCAGTGCGCAAGAGTTGTCTTTCCTACCCCGCCAGCCGGATTGGCAATTGCAATTGTCTTCACTTGGCCGACACCAATCCCCATCGCACTTGCGCAGCCTTATAAACAGGGGGTGCCAATATCGCATCTGGAATTGCGCCTAAAGTATTGCGAATTGCTTTAAGGGAAATATCTGTTGCAAAATTTTGCCCAGGCAATGTAGGGGTTCCGTAAAGGGATCTTGCCCACGCTGGCAGAGAACTAGCAGCGATAAGTGCAAGTGAAGCCCAGGCAGGCGCCGCCGGAGTTACAAAGCGAACTGCAGTTGGCAGTGGCGGAATTGTTAAGAAAATGGCAGCACGTTTGGCATCATCTGAAGCGCTAAGTTCTGGTGAGATATCTAAGAAATACTTTTTCATCTGCTCAACAGTTGCAGGAACGTGCTCTGTGCTTATTCCGACGGCTTCAGCAAATGCCACCATTTCAGTAACGTATTGATCCTGTTGCTCAGAACTTAGAGAAAGTCCAGATCGAACTGCAATATCTAGAAAAGAATCCACCATCGACATATGAACCCAGAGCAAGAGATGTGGGTCATCTAACCCAAGTGCGGTGTGAATCTTTCGCACGCGAGCAGATAAGGCATCTGCTTCATCTCGACTTCCAAAAGTTATCGTTGAAACATAATCTCCGGTACGTTGCAATCGGCCCCAAGCATCTTCACGGAAATTTGAATTCTTGGCTACGCCATCCATAGCATCTGGGTGCAGCGCCTGCTGTAACAAAGCGCGGATACCACCGATCGCCATCGCCGGATCTGAGTGAATCTTCCAGGCAATAGTCTCGGGAGAGAAAAACCCGCGTGGATCCTTTGACATGTGCAGAATTCTATATGGGCTTTACTTATTGTGCAGTGAAAGCTTTTATGGCATCGACCAACATCTGAACTGCGATTGCCGCAAGCAACAATCCGGCGATTCTCGCTAGCAGTGTTACGCCAGCATCTTTAATAATCCCCAAAATAGTCGTTGACGCCATTAATGAGATTGCAATCACGATATGCACTGCAACAACTGCTGCGATTAGGCCCATGCTCTGTGCCGGAGTTTGGATCTGCTGCACGAAGATCATCGTTGCCACGATCGCACCAGGGCCTGCTAGTAGTGGAGTTCCAAGCGGAACGAGTGCAATATTTTTATCCTTCGAATCATCCCCGCCCATATCTCGACCCGTTAAGAGTTCGAGGGAGACGTATAGAAGTAAAAGTCCACCCGCTGCTTGCAACGCTTCCATTGAAACGTTCATGTACTCCAAAATAAATCGACCGAAGAGCGAGAAGAATGTAATTACGACAAGTGAGACCAGCGCTGCTTGCCAAGCAAGTTGCACGCGTTCTTTCTTTGTGCGGTCTGCAACTAGACTTAAAAATATTGGAGTAGCACCTGGCGGATCAAGAATTACTAAAAGGGTTACGAAAGCCTGAATCGAGAAGGTAACTGCGCTAACTTCAATAACGTTCACTTTGTTACGACCCTTCGAGCACTTGCTAATGATTCAAGGCGAGCCCATTGCTCGGGATCGGTGAGATTTTCTCCCAGTTCATTTAGTTTACCGTTACCGTGGTAGTCACTTGACCCAGTTTGAACTAACCCAAGTTGGTCTGCGATTTGAGCTAGTTGTTCACGCTCGGCTTGTGAATGGTCTCGATGATTTACTTCGATCCCGTGCAGTCCTGCAGAAACTAGGTTTGTGAAGGTTGCCGCTGAAATTACTTCACCACGTCTTGATGCAAATGGATGTGCAATAACTGCAACACCACCCGCTTGATTTATCTGGCGGATGGCATCTTCAGGCGTGGGGGCTGCATGAGTCACGTAATACTTTGAATCGTTATGCAAGAGTTCAAGAAATGCTTCATCGCGTGTTGCCACAACTTTATTTCGCACAAGCGCATCAGCAAGATGGGGTCTGCCCAAAGTTGCACCTACTGGAGTTGCAGCCATCACATCTTCTATTGAAATATTTATGCCATCAGCGGCAAGCAAGTCAATCATCTTGCGCATACGTGGAATTCGAGTATCGCGAGACTCTGCCAACATATTTTGCATATGTTTATCTTCACCATCGAATAACAAACCAAGCATATGCACGCTAATTCCATCAAGAGTTAGCGTTGATATTTCAGCGCCTAACACTAAGGAGAGTGATGGGCGAAGCGCTGTAACGGCTTCACTCCAACCAGAAGTGCTGTCGTGATCGGTAATCGCCAAGGTTGTGATGCCGGCTGAAAGTGCCTTATTAATGAGCGCAGCAGGTGAGTCCGTTCCATCACTTGCCGTTGTATGCGTATGTAAGTCGATCATTTCAAATTCATTCTATTCTTACTCGTCAATCATTACTCGGGTGGGTCTAGTACGCATAACAACTAGCGCACAACCAAAAAGAATTAAGACGATTCCGGGTATAACCCCAATAGGCGGACGCTGATTCAACCACCAAAGAGCTAAAATCGAACTTACTGGAACTTCGAAGAAGACGATCAAAGATACAACAGCTGGAGAAACTCGTTTCAGAACTGAGTTAAACATTGTGTGGCCTAAGATCTGAGCACCGAGAATTAGCCCCAAGAGGATCCACCATTCGCGCGCGCTGAAATTCAGAAGTTCGTTGCCAGCAATTATCGCCATAGGTAGCGCGGTAACGGCGCAGAAGAAATAACAGATGGATGTGTATGTGGCTGTCTCTAAAGTTCGCTGTGCCCGAGCGCCAATTAACATATATATGGCGGCAAGGGCGGCAGAAATAATTGCTGCTAAGTCACCAAGAAAAGCGCGCAATGAAATTTGTAAATCAATTCCAGAAATTAATAGAACGCCGCCAAAAGATACAAACATACCCAACCAAGCGCGAGATGGGATATGGCCTCCGGAAAATTTAAGAAAGAGCGCAGCAAAGATAGGCTGAAGTGCAACGAGTGCGGTTCCCGCTGCAACTGTTGTCATGCGCATCGCTAAGAAGAATCCGTAGAAATGTAGCGCCAAAATTACGCCGGCAAGAATCGCCCATTTCGCGCCAGTTCGATCAATGCGATGACGCAGTGCAAAGGGCGCAGTCATCAGCGCTCCGCCAAAATTTCGCCAGAAAATCAGTGAGAGAACCGGCATAGAACTCATGGCAATTAGCGGCCCAGATGTGCCAATTCCAAAAACTCCTATTCCTAGGCGAATTAAATCTGGACGCGCAGGTATTTGTGTGTGGTTATCACGATTTAAAGGCTGCGACATGACAGTAACCGTAGCCGATACCCTTAGCCAATGAAGGGAGGCCCAAAATGAGTGGCAACACAATAAATCGCGTCTTTATTGCACGCTTGGCAGGAACAGCAGTCTTTGATCCAAATGGAGATCCGGTTGGAAAGGTGCGCGATGCTGTCGCGACTTTGCGTTCCAATAATCAGCCACCTCGCATCCTTGGCCTCGTCGTTGAAGTTCCTTTGCGCCGTAGAGTATTTGTACCAATTACTCGAGTTACATCTATTGAATCAGGTGCAGTTGTAATTACTGGTTTGGTAAATATGCGCCGCTTTGAATCTCGTGCTGGTGAATTATTAGTACTAGGTGAGTTGCTTGATCGCTCGATTACTTTAAACGAAAATAGCGAATCCGTAGTTGTCGAAGATATGGGCATGGAACAAAACCGAACCGGCGATTGGTTTATCAACCGTGTTCATATTATGAAAAAGGGAAGCGGGCTGCGCCGTAAAGGTGCCACTTCAACTCTTGCCTGGGAAGAAGTAGCTGGCTTTGCTCTGCATGAGCACAATCAAGGCGTTACCAACCTTCTTGCCACGATCAGTAACCTGCGCGCTGCCGATTTAGCTGCAGTTATTCAAGACTTAGCACCAAAGCGTCGCGTCGAAGTTGCGCGCGCCCTCGATGACGAACGATTGGCAGATGTTCTACAAGAAATGGATGAAGCCGAACGTGTTGCTCTTCTTGCTGAACTCGAAGGTGAACGCGCAGCAGATGTTTTAGGTGAAATGGATCCGGATGATGCCGCAGATTTACTTCGCGAAGTTGGAGAAGAGCGTGCGCAAGCGCTGATTGAACTTATGGAGCCAGAAGATGCCGAAGATGTTCTGCGCTTGATGACTTATGAAGATTATTCTGCAGGCGGAATGATGACGACTGAGCCAATTGTGATGAGCGCTGACAATTCAGTTGCGGACGCGTTGGCTAGCGTTCGCGCTAGTGAAGTTTCACCAGCGCTGGCTTCGCAAGTATTTGTTTGTCGTCAACCCCTTGAAACTCCCACAGGGCGCTATATCGGCCTCGTTCACTATCAAAGACTGCTGCGCGAGCCACCTTCAACGCTGCTCGGATCAATTGTTGATACTGACACTCAAGGGCTAAATCCCAACGCATCATTGCACGAAGTTTCGTCATACTTAGCAAGTTATAACTTGTTATCTCTACCTGTTGTCGATGCTAATGATCGGCTCCTGGGAGCAGTAACAGTCGATGACGTTCTGGATCACTTGTTACCTGAAAACTGGCGTTTAGAGCACCGTGATTCAAATCGCGGTTCTGGACCGATGTTAAATCTACGAGACGTTACTGGAACAGAAGTTGACCCCGAAGATATTGAATTAGATCAATCTATGGAAGAGGAGGCGCGCTAATGGCACGTTCAATCATTTCCCGCCAAAGCGGACTAGATACTCCGCGCGAATCCCGTAGATCACTGCGCCCAAATTATGATCCAGAAGTAATTGGTAAATTATCCGAGCGCTTCGCTCGCTTCTTAGGCACCGCTCGCTTCTTGGTTTATATGACGGTATTTGTTCTGTCCTGGGTTATCTGGAATGTTGTTGCTCCACGTGACTTACGTTTTGATGACTACCCATTTATTTTCTTGACTTTGGTTTTGTCGTTGCAAGCATCTTATGCGGCACCACTAATTCTGCTTGCACAAAATCGTCAAGCCGACCGCGATCGAATTTCTCTTAATGAAGATCGAGCACAGAACGCTCGCTCAATTGCTGACACTGAATATCTGACTCGCGAACTTGCCAGCCTTCGTATCGCACTTGGAGATGTGGCAACCAGAGATTTCATGCGCAACGAACTTGAAGATTTACTAAAAGATTTACGTGCTAAGCCCCAGTCTGACTCCAAGTAAAGAGTTACTACGGACCATTAGTTTTTCTGAAATTGCTGAAATTGCTGAAGCACTCAGTGAATCAGGATGCGCAATGACAATAGGTTTTCCATCATCGCCGCCCGTTCGCAACTGAGTACTAAACGGAACCTTGCCCAGGAGCGGAACTTCGCTGCCAACCAAAACTGATAAGCGCGCTGCAGTTTCTTCTCCCCCGCCTTCTCCAAATAATGAAATTTCATCGTTGCAATGTGGGCAAGGGAAAGCCGACATATTCTCAATAACGCCAACTACGCGTTGATGAATCTGGTGGGCAATTCGTCCAGCGCGCTCGGCAACCTCTGCCGCCGCGATCTGCGGAGTTGTAACAACTAAAATTTCTGAAGTTGGAATTAGTTGGCCTAGGGAAATCGCAAGGTCGCCGGTGCCCGGAGGTAAATCGATTAAAAGCAGATCAAGATCGCCCCAATAAGCATCAGATAAGAGTTGTTCTAGAACTCGGTGCAGCAACGGGCCACGGTAGGCCACCGCATCTGCGCGTTCAGGTTTAAACATCTCCATTGAAACAACTTTTACACCGTATGACTCAAGTGGAATAAACATCTGATCAATCGCAGTTGGGCGCTGTCCCATCAAGTTCATCAAGCGTGGAATTGAGTGTCCATAAACATCGGCATCAAGAATTCCAACTCGCAGGCCACGAAGCGCTGCAGATATAGCCAAGTTAGCAGTTAACGATGATTTTCCTACACCGCCTTTGCCAGATGCGATGCCAAGTACACGTGTTAGCGAATCAGGCTGGGCAAAGGGAATGAATTTTTCACGTCCGCCGCGCAAGAGTTTCTTTACATTATTTCGTTGTTCCTCTGACATTACGCCAAAGACAATGGTCACCTCATCGATTGCAGCAACTTGTATAACCGCTGCAGTGATATCTGAGCGGAGTCGATCCTGCATAGGACAACCTGAAATTGTCAGCAAAATTTTCAGTTCAGCAACAGATCCATTTACCGCGACCGATTCGACCATGCCTAGTTCTGGCAGAGGTCGATGGAGCTCAGGATCTGAAACGGTGGCAAGTGCAGCGTTAATTAGCTCGATTGTTGTCATAGTAAATCAGGATCTAACTTTGCTTTAAATTTTGGTTTTTCTTCGCCATCTTCATCAAGCGCATTTGCTATCTGCTTCTTAATAAATTTCTTTGGGTGAAGATCTGATGGTTGTAAATCTTCAAATCCCGGCCCAAGGTTCTTGCGCAATTCGGATGTGGCGGTTTGTGACATCGCGCGAATTTTCTTAATTAACTTGGCTGCATCTACCGCTAAATGGGGTAAGCGGTCAGGTCCTACTAAAATTATGGCCAACAGAGCCAGACCCAGGAGTTCACCAGCACCGAAGTCAAAGAACATTACTTTACTTTCCAGCTTGCAAAGTTACAGAGGTAGTTGATGTGACACCGTTTCGAATATATGTAAGTACGGCCTTGTCACCAACACTTTTAGCTCGGATAGCCACAATCAATTCTTCTGCGGAATTAATTGCGCGGCCATCAAATTTGGTTATGACATCTCCACCTTTAAGTCCAGCTAACGCTGCAGGCCCACCCGGTAATATTGCCTTGTCAGTCTTTGAGATCAGCGCGCCGTCACCGTCGTACTTCATATCAATTGAGACGCCTAGAACTGGGTAGGTTGCCTTTCCATTTTTAATCAATTGATCGGCGGTCTTGCGTGCTTGGTTGATTGGGATTGCAAAACCTAGCCCTATTGAACCGCTCTGCGAGCCAAATGATGAACCAAGTGTTGCTATTGCAGAGTTAACGCCAATTACCGCTCCAGTTGAATCAACGAGTGGGCCACCTGAATTTCCAGGATTAATTGCCGCATCTGTTTGAAGAGCGTTGATAAATGAGTTATCGCTACCTGTCTCACCTGCAGTAACCGCGCGATCTTTCGCGCTTATGATTCCTAAGGTGACTGTTCCTGAAAGGCCAAGTGGCGAACCTATAGCAATTACTGAATCTCCCACCGCAACTTTGTCACTGTCTCCAAGTTGAAGTGCTGTCAATCCAGTAGTGGAGATCTTGAGCACGGCTAGATCGTAGGAGGAATCTCGGCCAACAACTTTTGCTACAAATTCTCGACCGTTATTTAGGGTCACATTAATGGTTCCCTTACCCGCAACCGCTTCTGCAATTACATGGTTGTTTGTCAAGATGTAACCGTTGCTCTCAATAACAAAACCGGTACCAGTTGATCCACCATCTTTGGCTCTAGCTTCGATTGATACAACTGATGGAATTACTCGCTTTGCAATATCTGCTACCGAACCAGGTGCGCGCTCAATTGAGCTAGAAGTTCTAGATAAATTTATTGATTGCCCAAATAAAGATCCCGATGATGATGCACCAAAAATTGCTCCGACAAGACCGGCGACAAAGGCGAGAAGTATCGCATTGGCGCGCGTAATTAAATTAGCTTTTCCGTTCTTGTTTGCAGGTATCCACCAAGGTCCATTTGAACCGGTTGGTTGCGAGGTGCTCATAACCCCATCTTCCTATAGTTTCGTTGCAAGTAACAAACCATCACCAACAGGTATGAGAGAAGTCACCCAAAGGTCTGTCTCGTTTTTCATAGATTTCCCAGCCTCACGCAGCGCCACCGTCTTGGGATCTCGTTGAGCTGGATCAGATACTTTCTCACCACCAAAGAAATTATCAATAACAAAAACTCCACCGCTTCGCAGAATGCGATGGGCCTCGTGTATTGCAACAGGTAGATCTTCAGGCTTGTGGCGAAATATAACTAAATCATAAGCACGATCTGCCAATTTCGTCATTACATCCATAACTGGATTTGTGATTAATCTAAAACGTGCAGCTGCTATATCTGCACTTTGAAAGGCAAGTTTGGCAGCGTTGCTATGTTCCATCTCATCATCAATTGAAGTGAGAGTGCCGCTAGCCAACATTCCTTCTAATACCCAAAGTGCACCAATGCCAGAGCCGGTGCCTATTTCTACTACTGATTGTGCAGAGAGAATGTGAGCCAAATGCTTTAAGTAGGCGCCAGTGCCACAAGTTGTATCGATTGCACCAATTTCTTCCCCACGGGCGCGCGCTGACTTCTTTACTTCATCCTCTTGTATGAAACCTTCAGCATATGAGTGTGGATCAATTATCATCAAAGTGTTCTCAGCCATTCAATTAGGAGGCGAACACCAAAGCCGGTGCCACCTTTAGGATTTTCTCCAACATCGCCTTCGCTGCGGGCAACTCCTGCAATATCCAAGTGAACCCAGGTGCGTTCGCCAGCGAATTGTTCGAGAAATAGCGCTGCAGTGATTGAGCCTGCACTAAATTTTTTCTTCGCTGTAACGTGACTTAAATCTGCAATAGGACTTTCCAGCGCCTGGTGATAATCATCTACTAATGGCATATGCCAAACTCGATCGCCAGATTTTTCACCTACTGAATAAAAATTCTTAGCTAACTTTTCATCTCGCGTGTACATCGCCGCATGCTGGCGACCTAGACCAAGCGTCGCTGATCCCGTTAGCGTTGCGATATCAATTAGGTAATCTGGATCTAAATTCTTATCCGCGTAAGCCAAGCCATCTGCCAAAACTAAGCGACCTTCGGCATCGGTGTCGAGAATTTCAACAGTCTTGCCACCGTATTGAGTTATGACATCACTTGGACGTTGTGATGTACCGGAAAGAGCATTTTCGGCCAACATCATTAAAACTGTTACATGTACTTGTGGTTGAAAGTGGTTTAGCGCACTGATTGCGCCAAGTGCGGCGGCAGATCCAGCCATATCGGATTTCATTGCCATCATGGTGTCGTAAGGACGTTTCAGCGAAACACCGCCCGTATCAAAGGTAATTCCTTTTCCGACAATAACCACGTGCGGGAGTGTGCCAATATTTTTTTTCATTCCACGCGGATGATAAGTAACCTCCACAAAACGTGGTCCGGGATTTGGCGAAGAATTTCCAACTGCGCGCAGCCCTCCAAATTCAGCCAATTCTTTTCCAGCTAAGATTTTTATTTCAAGGCCATTTTCGACGGCAATCTTCTGCGCCTCATCGGCCATCCATAAAGGTGTCTTAATATTGGAAGGGGTGTGAATTAAATCGCGAGTGCGAGAGATCGCGCTGGCAATAACGCTGGCATCATCTATGACTTCTGGCTTATCCGTTGCAAATAAGAACTGTGGCAATTCTTGAGTAGCGCCAGTTTTCTGAGTCCAGATATATGCACCGAGTTGTACTGATGTAGCAAAGGCCATCAATTGATCGGGGCTGGAAACACAGATTGAGGAAATTAGAGTTGCCTTTCCTCGGCCTTTTCGACCTAGGGCCGCACCTGCTTGTCGCAATGAAGAAGTTGTTGCATCCCCAAGGCCGATTAGCAGAATGCGATCTGCCTCCATTTGATTTGATGCGACCGGAATTTCAAATATTTCGCCAGTCTTGCCAGTGGCAGAAAAGAATTCGAGTTCATCGCGCAAATTAACTTCGAAGAGTTTTTCTAATTTCTTTACCAAAACCGCATGCGCAGGGAAATCAAAAACTGGCTTATCGCCCTCAGATTTTGCAGTAAATCCGATTGCAATTGCCGCAGAATCGGCGAGCGCAGCAACGTTAACTTCGATAGCGCTGAGCAAGGAAGCAGAATATTTAATCGCCGTTTTCGAATTCATTATTGCCAAAGGCTAGCGACTGATTGCTCGGAAAGCGCGGCTAGCCAGCGGATTTTTAGTTGAATTACTTCTTTATCAAGGCAACAGCGGCTTCTAGGGCAGCGCTGAGGTTATTGGCTTCTTGGGGATTTAGTTCTACGACCAAACGTCCGCCACCTTCGAGTGGAATTCTCATGACTAGGGAGCGAGCTTCCTTGGTTACTTCCATCGGTCCATCACCAGTGCGAGGTTTCATGGCTGCCATAGGGAAGACTCCTTTGTTGCGAATGATGCGGTCATTTCTGGCCACACTGAAAATTGCAGAGAATAAGTATCTCGCAAATCGGGCTAGGGATGAAATCGAGTCAGGCAGATGCCTTAACCCAGCCCAAGTAACGCGGTAATTCGCCCTTTTCCTGATGCCATTACTGCAATTACTGATTTTTCAGGCACCCCTAGTAATTTAGCAATTTCATCGCTAGGCATCAATCTTAAGTAATGCAAGGTCAAAATGATTCGCTCTTCCTCCGGCAATTGCGCCAAGGCATCAGCCAAGGAAAGGGGCGCGCTCATATGCTCAAGGTTACTCGGGTCTGCCAAGC
Organism: Actinomycetota bacterium; assembly: GCA_947490845.1. Taxonomy (GTDB): domain Bacteria; phylum Actinomycetota; class Actinomycetes; order Nanopelagicales; family Nanopelagicaceae; genus Planktophila. Next base: position 20,904 of record CANLHI010000008.1, read on the forward strand.
GTTGCTTTAAGGCGAGCCAGAGAGATTCGAACTCCAAGCCACATAAACGGGTAGATCGCGAAAAATTTTGCGCGTGAGCACTCAATTTCTTCAGACCAATTAAAGCGAGTTGAGTTTGGGGAAATTTCGATTAGTTCGAAGGCGCCAACTCCTTTAAAGATCTTACCTATGTGCAAAACATCGCAACGCTTTGGTGGTTGCCAACTCGTTACAACCATTGTGTCTAGTAACCCCAGCTTTGAAAATCTGGGAAAGCTTTTATAGAAAGGTCCGGTAAATGCTGAAATAGATGTGCCGACTCCTTCATGAATTTGGGAAGTGACCCAAACTTTTGTTTGCAACATCCAATCGCCTTGGCTCTCCCAATCAGCGATCGCTTTCCACGCGCGAGATCTTGAACAAGGCAGTTTGACGCTAAGTCGAATGGTGTTTGCCATCTACTGATTTTCCATTTTATTGTGCTGCAATATCGAGTGCTTGATCAACGGTTCGCGCCCAGTGCAATAGTTCGCGTTGGCCTGGTTTCACAAAACCGTGTTCTTCTAAATGATCAATCAGAGTTGCAAGGGGTGCATATATATCAAATGGATCTAAAATAATTACTGGTTTATCGTGGAATTTAAGGAAACGTCCCACCCAAATTTCAAATAGCTCTTCTAAGGTGCCGATGCCGCCCGGCAGCGCAATAAAAGCATCAGATAGATCTTCAATCTTTGCTTTGCGGCTACGCATCGAGTCAACGACGTGTAGTTCATCGCACTCTTTATCGGCAAATTCGATATCAACTAATCTTTGTGGAATAACGCCAATCGTTCGTCCACCAGATTGGCGAGCACCGCGCGAGACGGCTCCCATTGCAGAAATATGACCACCTCCTGATACGAGTTCCCACGAACGAGCCGCTATTGCCGCCCCCAGGTCTTGGGCTAACTCAATATATTTCTGGTCGATAGTCTGTGATGAGGAGCAATAAACGGCGATACGCATGAGCCAAAGGATAGGGGTTAGGCTTATCGCATGTCTTCATCATCGAAATCTCCATCAGGATTGGCTTCGGGCCATGGAATTGCAACTTTATCTGGCGCAACAGTTCTAGATGTTTGGTTTCCGACCCCATCACTTGGCGCACTTACGGGTCAACCTGATCAATCTTTAACCGCACTGGTTGGCAAAGATGATGTCCGCAAAGTTACGCGTGAGATTATTTCAATTGAAATTGACTTATCCGTTGCACCGCAAAGCGCCGCTGATGCTTATCTGCGACTTCATCTACTTTCTCATCGTTTAATTAAGCCACATGGCGCTGTAATGGATGGAATATTTGGGCTTCTAACAAATGTTGCTTGGACATCGGCTGGCCCATGCGCCGTTGAAGGATTTGAGACGGTGCGCGCTGCTTTACGCGCTAAGTATGGCCATGTCACTGTATTTGGCGTTGATAAGTTCCCACGTATGGTTGATTACGTAGTCCCATCTGGTGTGCGCATTGCCGATGCTGATCGAGTTCGCTTAGGAGCGCACCTTGCATCTGGCACAACAGTTATGCATGAAGGATTTGTTAACTTCAACGCCGGCACCTTAGGAACATCTATGGTTGAAGGTCGTATTTCTGCCGGCGTCGTCGTCGGCGATGGTAGCGATGTCGGTGGTGGAGCATCAATTATGGGAACGCTTAGTGGTGGTGGAAAAGAAGTTGTCTCAATCGGCGAGAAGTGCTTACTCGGCGCTAACTCTGGTTTAGGCATTTCACTTGGAAATAACTGTGTAATCGAAGCCGGTACTTACATAACCGCGGCGGCAAAGGTGCGCCTGCCAGATGGCGAAATTGTTAAAGCTGGAACGCTATCTGGGGCGAGCGATCTCTTATTTCGCCGAAATTCTTTAGACGGTTCTTTGGAAGTTGTAATGCGCACCGGCACATGGGGCGGGCTTAACTCAATTCTGCATGCGAATTAAATAACTAACTTAGGATTGAAAACCAAGCTGAAGGTAACTTACTTCTGCTCCTAAAGGTCTCACCTCTTAGCGTCGCCGTTTTTCCTGTTGACGAGGTTGCTTGAATCATGGCAACCGTACCTGCTGGATTTTGAGATAACACCTGCAGCGTCGCAACATCACTTAGCGCAAAGGCTGCTGCTATTACTGATTGAGGAATTTCTCTGGCCCAAGATGCAAATCGCGGATTCAACGCCACATCAACACTTGCTGTATCTAGAACACTTTGTGTATATGCAGTAGCCGTTCCCCAAGCATGTTCTGATGTTTCAGTTATGCCGCCACTAGATGAAGAGAAATAAGCGGTGATTGGCAATCCTGCGAAAGTAATAATCTGACCAGCCGTTGAATTGACGGCAGCTTTCCAGATTTCACCAAATCTTGGTTCGCCTTCTTTGCTGTAGCCAGCAAATGTTTGATCGCTAATTGATCCATATAAGTGACAATCACATGCGGTGCGAATGCGAACTGCTTTTGCGATCGCGTATGTGCGAGATGCGATGGCTTGTGCCTGCAAAGCGGCCTGCGGCCAAGAGGAAGGTACTTCGCTTATCCCCCACAAATATTCATCTTGTAATCTCACCGAATTTATAATCTCTAAGCGCTTACCTAATAATTTATCTTTAATCACCTTAAACTGCATTTGACCATGGCGATACCTATTTATAACTCCATTTGTCGTAACCGAAAGAACTACCGGTGGGCCCTCTTGATATCGAGTACCGCTCCACCTCAAGGTGAATACTGTCCCAACTGCAATCTGAGTCGTCTTGGTTCCACGAGTCGTTGAAATCGAAATCTGGCTATCAATTAGATTAACGTTAAGGGAAGTCTTACTTGGATAATTCAAAATTGAAGTAGCAGAACCAGTCTCTGGAACATCTCCCGCATATAAAGAAAATGCTGCTCCGACCGAATCACTTTTTATTTTTGCTGAGGTAAGTAAATGACCAACATTGATACGCACGATTTGCGTATCAGTTGTGGTTTCTACCGATGTGCCCGTGTAGTAATAATTTAATATTGCGGTAGCTGACTCACCAGCCAACGCCTTAGCGCGTGCGCCAATCTGACTCATGCCGACACCGTGGCCATAGCCACTTCCTGAAAACGAGAATTTGGTTGGAACTTCAATGGCTTGGGCGTAATTTGGAAAGCTGGAAAGTAAAAGTGCAATAGTTAAAGCGCTTGGTATTCGCTTATACATCCTCATTTGCAGCCGAGCTCTTTCCAGTGTTTGTAAATTCACGATATTGCTTGATTACCTCGGCAGGATTACCTCGTGCCATTAACTTTCCTTTATGCAACCAAGCAACTTCATTGCAGACATCTTCGATCGTTGCCATGGCGTGGCTGACCAATATCAGGGCTCGGTCTGCCGTGCGCAGTTCTTTGATTCGGTTAAGACTCTTCTCTTTGAAATGAGCATCGCCCGTGCTGAGGGCTTCATCAACAATTAAAATATCTGGTTGAACAGTTGCGGCGACCGAAAATGCCAATCTGGCATACATGCCTGATGAGTAAGTACGCATTGGTGCATCAATGGCTTCACCCAGTTCTGAAAATTCAGCTATCGCTTCAAACTGCTGATCTATCTCCGCTCTCGACATTCCGGCGGCGAGCCCACCTAAATAAACATTTGCTCGCCCAGTCATAGATGGATTAAACCCAACACCTAAAGCAAGAAGTGTGCTGACCGAACCATGTACTTCAACTCGTCCTTGCGATGGCGGAACAATTCCGGAAATAACGCGCATGAGAGATGACTTTCCAGCGCCATTTGAACCAATTACGCCAAGCACTGTGCCGTAGTGAACATCCAGAGTTACCTGGTTAAGTGCGTTAACAACTCGCGTATGTTTTTTGCCGCGACCCAGTGATTTCAAGCGCGCTTTCAAAGTTGGGCGATTATCGATTGAGGTTGTGTATGTGAGTCCAACGTTTTGAATCGAGACCGCTAGACCGTGCGTGGCGTGAGTTGAATTTTGTGAATTAGAGGCGGACAGCGAAATCACGCTCCCTAGATAAGAAGAAATATGTGCCGATAATAAAAATTGCTAGCGCCCAAATCAGACTGTGAAGTAAAGAAAATAGATCGGGAGCCTGCGCGTAGACCATAACCTGAGACCAAGCATCTAATAGATAAAAAATTGGATTTACGATTTCAAAACTTTTTAACTTATCTGAAAGGTCACTCGCCTGATAAAGAATTGGTGATAAGTATAGAAGGCTACGCGTCATATATGGCAGAAAGCTTGCGATATCTCGGAAGTAAACGTTGATGCAGGAAATTAAAATCGCCATACCTAAGCCCATCAAAAGAGCAATTAAAACCACTGGAATGGCCCAGAACATCTGCCATGAATAATCTAGCCCCAGAACAGTTCGCATTACAAAAAAGACCGCCAGAGTGGGTACAAACTTAAAGAGCGCAATCACCATCGCAGAAATTGGCAACATTATTCGCGGGAATGCAGTATTTAAAATCAATCGCTGACCAGCCGTAATTGACTTCACGCCGCCAGTAAGGCTGTTACTCACTAAGTAAAATAAGAAGAGACTCGCTGTGAGATGGCCGTATCTAGTTGAATCACTCTGGCCACCGATGATGTAGATCAAAAGGAAGTAAACGCCCGATAACAAAAGGGGATTGAGCACTAACCAAAGTTGACCAAAGACTGATCCATAATTTTGTTCGCGAAGTTCAGAGCGGGAAAACTCTGCGATAAAAGAACGTCGCGCCCAAAGCGAGCGGAGGTAGGCGCCAAGTGGCGGCAGGCCGGCTCGAAATGGTTCGTAAACTACAACTGGAGCGCTCATATAGGTAAAGGCTACCGCAGGGTTTTAGTTGAGGTGATGAAGCCCGCGCCCCAAGCGAAGTGCATAGTTGGAATTATCGCTAATAATGAAAAGTATTCGCTCACCGATTTTGCGATTAGGAGAGATGAAAGAAAAACGAATCCGCCGTAAACAGCTGCTGGCAAATAGAAAATAGGGTGAATCAAAAGTCCGGAGATCACAGAGATCAGCGTTCCAACGAGAGCAAAAGGTGGCGCTAAATAACGCAAGTTAATTGTTCCACTATGACTACGAGAGACCACGCGACGCCATGTGCCGTATTGAAAATATTGCTTGGCTAACTTAACTAAATTTGGCCTTGGGCGATAAGTTACTTGAAGTCTTGGATCGAAGTATATTTTTCCGCCATTCTTTCGCAGGCGATGATTTAATTCCCAGTCTTGCGCTCTTGTATAACGCTCATCAAAGCCACCTGCCGCAACAATTGCTTCTCGTCGAAAAGCGCCAAGATAAACAGTGTCTACTTCGCCAGCAGCGCCACCGGTATGAAAGCGAGAAGCACCAACCCCAAGTGGGCTGCGCATCGCACGAGCTACTGCTTTCTCAAATTTAGAAATTCCTTCGGCAGCCATGACTCCACCAACATTTACAGCGCCAGTTTCTCGCAAAATTTCGATTACAAGTGAAAGATAATTATTTGGAATCTTGGCATGACCATCAACGCGGATAATTACCGAACTCTGTGATGAAGAAATCGCTAAATTTAATCCCGCTGCAGTCTTGCCGGTTGGATTTGCAACTAACTTGACTCGGTGATCTCGCACCGCAAGCGTTTTCGCAATTTCGTTGGTTTGATCTTGCGAAGGCCCAAGGGCGAGAATTACTTCAAATATTCCCTGATAATCCTGAGAAAGAATTGCCGAAACTGATTCTTCTAAATGTGGCGCTTCATTTAAGACTGGAAGGATCACGCTAATAGCCGGTGAGGCAGATAACTCGCCCAATGATGTCGACATAACCCCTCCACGCTATCGCCCAAGTAGAGTTCGTATGTGAAATCGACTCGGGCGATACGAATTATTACATCACTCTCTGTGGGTGTTGTCGTTCTTGCCTCTGCGTCTTGGTTCGGTCTGGGGCAAGTAAGCGGCAAAATTGCGCGCATCAACGTATTTTCTGGACTTGAAGATCGTCCCGAAAAAACTTCTAAAGCACTTAACTACTTATTGGTGGGCTCTGATACTCGTGAAGGTCTAACCAAGGCAGAAATGAAAGAGCTCCGAGTTGGTTCGACTAAGACAGCCGCTGGTGGACGCTCGGACACGATGCTGCTGGTGCACATCAGCAAAGATCGCAGCAAGGCTTATTTAGTATCGCTACCACGCGATAGCTTGGTAACTATTCCTGCACATCTAAGCACCGATGGAAAAAAACAAATTCCTGATCGTCAAAATAAATTAAATGCCGCATTTTCTTTCGGTGGAGCTCCACTTCTGATTCAAACAATTGAAAGTGAAACACAGTTAAAGATTGACCATTACATAGAGGTCAGTTTTGCTGGCTTTGCTGGAATTGTTAATGCACTCGGTGGCATTGAAGTCTGTACCAAAGTTGATATTGATGACCCACAGAGCCATTTAGTCCTCAGCGCCGGTACCCATACGCTAAATGGGATTGAGGCGCTGAAATATGTTCGTACTCGTGATTTTGACGGGCGTGGCGACATTGGCCGAATGCAACGTCAGCAACAATTTATGAGTTCGGTTTTAAAGAAGGCAACCAGTACCGGCGTGCTGCTTAATCCAATAAAGATGGTTAATTTCATGAACGCGGCAATCTCGACAATTAAAATGGATGAAAATCTAAACGAAGCCGATCTCCTTAATTTGGCGAAGCAGATGCGCGGTTTATCATCTGGAAACGTGCGAACACTTACCGTTCCGCTTTCAAATGCCAACGGCAACGTACCGGGTATCGGCTCAGTGGTAATTTGGGATAAAACTTTGAGCGCTGATCTATGGACTCGAATTCGCGATGATGCCGCACTTATCGATGAGGTTAAGCCGTCACCCTCTGCAAGTACTACTGCATCTGCCAAGCCTGAATTTGTAGATAAATTTAAGACTCGCACCGCCTCGGAAAATCCGTGCGGCGAAATCAAATAGAAGGTGTCATAGACTCCCACTCATGAAACTCTCGGTAATCGGTTGCGGCTATTTAGGTGCTACACACGCAGCATGTATGTCATCACTCGGTTTTGAGGTAATCGGAATTGATACCGATCAAAGTAAGGTCGACTTGTTGTCGCGCGGAGAGTTGCCATTCTACGAACCAGGCTTGGACACACTTCTTGCCGCAGAGATTAAGACTGGCCGCTTAACCTTTACCACCGATTTTTCAGCAATCGCTGATGCTGATGTTCATTTCGTTTGCGTCGGAACGCCACAAAGTAAAGATGGTCTAGCAGCAGATCTGACTTATGTTAAATCATCAGTTGCCGCAATCGCACCGCATTTAAAGGATGGCGCACTTGTTGTTGGAAAATCAACAGTTCCGGTTGGCACTGCACAATCACTTCGCGACTATCTTGCAGAGGCCGCACCTCATGCCGACCTGGCTTGGAACCCCGAATTCTTGCGCGAAGGTTTTGCAGTTGAAGATACTTTGACCCCGAACCGATTAGTTGTCGGTGTCGTAAATGATCGTGCTGAAAAGATCCTAAAAGAGGTCTACAAGCCAATTATTGATTTAGGAACTCCCTGGATCCGCGCCGACCTTCCAACGGCAGAACTTGTTAAGGTGGCAGCAAACTCATTCTTGGCGACAAAGATTTCCTTCATTAACGCTATGGCTGAAGTTTGCGAAGCCGCCGGCGGCGATGTCACCGTTCTGGCTAATGCAATTGGATATGACCCACGTATTGGCAGCCGCTTCTTGCAAGCGGGAATCGGATTCGGTGGCGGATGTCTTCCAAAAGATATTCGCGCATTTATGGCACGCGCTCAAGAACTTGGTGCAGATCAAGCTCTGGAATTCTTACGTGAGATCGATGCCATCAACCTGCGCGCTCGTCAACGCGTAATCGATGTAGTTCGTGCTGATCTTTCTGAAGATTTATCACAATATAAAATTGCTGTTCTTGGAGCAACGTTCAAACCCGATAGCGATGATGTGCGCGATTCTCCAGCACTTGATATCTCAGCCCAATTGCAAGCAGCAGGTGCAACTGTCGTGGTTCATGACCCTAAAGGAATTGAGCCTGCGCGCAAACGTTTTCCTAACTTGGATTATGCCGAGAAAGTCGCTGATTGCGTCAAGGGCGCAGATGCCATTCTCCACTTAACTGAGTGGAAAGAATATCGCGAGCTAGATCCCTCAGTAATCGGACAGTTAGTGAAATCAAAGTTCTTAATAGATGGTCGTAACGCACTTGATCGTGATAAATGGCGTGCCGCAGGCTGGCGCGTGCACGCACTCGGTCGCTCTGATTAATTTTTTTAGTGAATACACATTCTGAAATAGATGCAGTTCTATCACTGCATACCTGGGCAGTTGTCGGCTTAGGAAATAATCCAGAACGTGCCGCATTTGGGGTTGCCAAACTATTGCAGGAAAAGGGTCATCGCATCATTCCGGTTTATCCGCGTGCCGAAACGGTGCACGGAGAAGTCGGTTATAAAACTCTTTCTGAAGTACCACATGCAATCGATGTGGTTGATTGTTTTGTAAATTCAGAGCGAGTAGGTGAAGTTGTAGATGAAGCGATTGCAATTGGCGCAAAGGCCATTTGGTTGCAACTAGATGTTATTGATGCGGCGGCCATCGCCCGAGCTGAAGCCGCTGGCCTAATTGCGATTATGGATCGCTGCCCAGCTATCGAATATGCGAAGGTGCGTTAAAAACCAGTCTTCTGGTTGCGTCGCGCATTTAGATTTGCACCTTTTGCCTTCGCTTCTTCATTAATTTCTTTTAGCGCATTTCCCACTTTTGATGAAATCTCTTCATCTGATATTCCCAAGATGCGCGCTGCCAGCAATCCAGCATTCTTAGCGTTACCAACTCCGACAGTTGCCACAGGAATACCTGCAGGCATTTGAACTATCGAAAGAAGGGAATCCATCCCGTCTAAATTTTTAAGTGGTACGGGAACGCCAATTACTGGCAGAGTCGTCAAAGATGCGACCATTCCTGGCAGATGAGCAGCACCACCGGCGCCAGCGATAATTACTTTAATTCCATTTGATTTTGCCGCTTGTGCGAATTCAACCATTTCAAGTGGCATGCGATGAGCAGAAAGAACTTCGGCGGTATATGAAATTGCAAATGCATCAAGAACTTTTGCAGCTTCTTCCATTACAGGCCAGTCAGAATCTGATCCCATGATGATCGCAACATCACTCATCTATTTCTCCGCTCATATAGTCACGTGCATGTTCGGCTATCTCGGTTAATTCTAGAAGGTTTTCTCCCACGGCGGTGACATGGCCAATTTTGCGACCCTTGCGAACTTCTTTCTTGTACTGATGAAACTTCAACTGCGGATTGCGCGCCATTAGGTGCAAATAGGGGCGATACATATCGGTCTTCTCTCCACCCAAGATATTTGCCATGACAGCAAATCCGGCAGTCATTGCGGGATCACCGAGCGGCAGATCTAAGATCGCACGTAAGTGTTGTTCAAACTGACTCGTTCGTGAACCATCAATTGTCCAGTGACCCGAATTATGTGGGCGCATCGCTAACTCGTTGATAAATAACTCATCACCCTTAACAAATAACTCAACTGCCATAACACCGATTAGGGAAATATCGTTTGCGATAGATAGAGCTAGGTGTTGCGCCTTTTCTGCAACATCTTGTGAGATAAATGGCGCCGGCGAAATAGTTAATGTACAGATGCCCTCTGTCTGCACCGTCTGAGTGGGGGCCCAAGTTGTTGCCTGTCCATGAGCCGATCTGGCAACCATTACAGCGATCTCGCAATCAAAATCAATTAACTCTTCGATCAAAATCTGGGAGTTTTGCTTTAATACTTCCTCAAGCTCAGTGCGACTGGAAATCTTCCAGACTCCGCGACCGTCATATCCGCCTGAAATCTTCTTGGCGATAAATGGGAATTCAAATAAATCGCTGGCATCATTTATAACACGCCACTTTGGCCCAGGATAGGCGGAAAGTTTTTGGCGCATGGCTGCCTTATCTTGCGAATACTGGAATGAGCCCGAACTCGGCGAAACTTTCACGCCGGAGGCTTCAAGTCCCTTAATTACCGAAAGTGGTACAAGTTCATGTTCGAAAGTTACGACATCACACTTAGCAGCAAACTCTTGCAAGGCAGATAAATCTCGGTAGTCACCAACTGTATGTGGTGCTATCTGTGCTGCGCTGTCATCTGAACTTTGCGCAAATAATAATAAATTTATCCCCAGCGCTGTGGCTGGAGCAACCGTCATGCGAGCAAGTTGGCCTGCGCCGATGATGCCAACTGTGGGAAAGCGCTCGTTCACACCGCTATCGTAGATGAACCACATCACCAACGTTAACTTCAAAGCCATCGGCAAGGATTAAGGCACCTGATGCGGTTATAGATTGTGCAAAACCGATCCGATTCTCTCGTCCTGTGACTTCGATTTGAACATCGCAGCCTAAAGTTGCCGAAACTTTGGAGTACTCATCAATAAAGTCGCGCCCTGTGTCCCAGTCTAGAAATCGAAGGCTAAATCTCTCCAGAAATTGGATCAATATTTGATTGCGGTCTAATTGATCAGATTCCGCAATTGCAAGTGAGGTAGCCGTTGCAACGGGGAGCTCGGCAAGTGACATCGCAACATTTAAACCAATTCCGATAATTATTCCATCCACGGTCACTTGTGCAATAAGTCCGCAAACTTTCTTATCTGCAATCAAAATATCATTTGGCCATTTCAGTGAAACTGTATTACTTAGATCGTTGGAAATAATTTCTGACATACAAAGTGCGGCAAGGTGGGCGAGAAATCCCCAGTCACTGCGATTTCGCTTTGGCGTGATGTAAAAAGAAAAGAGAAGGGCGCTACCTGCAGGTGCATCAAATTTTCGATCTAACCTTCCGCGGCCACCGCTTTGAAATTCGGCGACGATAACATCGCCGTTTGTGGCAACACCTGCGTTAGCTAATTCTGCGAGATCAATTTGTGTAGAGGTAGTGAGATCAACCACGCTTACCCGCCAGTATGGCGAAACTTGCGAAGCGATGATCACCTTATCTAGTGGCGCTCTTGGCGCTGATGTGCCCACGCCTAGTACCGTAAGGGTATGAACCCAGATCTGCATACAACTTCAGGAAAAATTGAAGATCTTCGTCTACGTGTTGAGGAAGCGGTTCACGCCGGTTCTGCCCGAGCAGTTGAGAAGCAACATGCTAAAGGCAAATTAACCGCACGCGAGAGAATTGATTTGCTAGTCGATGCCGATTCCTTTACCGAGATAGATGAATTCGCGCGCCACCGTTCCACACAATTTGGAATGGAAAACAACCGTCCTTATGGTGATGGCGTTGTTATCGGAACCGCCACTGTTGATGGACGTCCGATTGCGCTTTACTCACAAGATTTCACAGTCATGGGCGGCAGTCTTGGCGAAGTTCATGCCGAGAAAATTGTAAAGATTGCTGAGTTCGCGCTCAAAAGTGGTATTCCATTAATTGGCATAAACGATTCTGGTGGAGCTCGTATCCAAGAAGGTGTTGCATCCCTGAACGGTTACGGCAAAATCTTCCGTCTTAATACTCGATCATCAGGAGTTATTCCACAGATCTCGCTAATCCTTGGTCCATGTGCGGGTGGATCTGCCTATTCACCTGCTCTAACTGACTTCACCGTTATGGTCAATGAAACTTCACATATGTTTATTACTGGTCCCGATGTCATTAAAACAGTTACCGGTGAAGATGTCGGAATGGAAGAACTTGGTGGTGCCTTTACCCACAACACTCGCTCAGGTAATGCGCACTACCTTGCAGATAGTGAAGCCGATGCAATTGATTATGTGAAAGCGCTCCTTTCTTATCTACCTTCCAACAACATGGATGCATCTCCACATCTGCCTCCCACCCAAACATTGGAAGAGAGCACCAAAGATTCTGCGCTAAATGATTTAATTCCAGATAGTCCAAACCAGCCATATGACATGAAGGTTTTGATTACAACGCTAGTTGATGAAGGCGAGTTCCTGGAAGTTCATGCCTTGTATGCACCTAACATCATTGTTGGATTTGCTCGCATTGAAGGCGAATCGATTGGAATTATTGCCAATCAACCTTCACAGTTGGCGGGCACTTTAGATATCAATTCCAGCGAAAAAGCAGCACGATTCCTTCGTTTCTGCGATGCATTCAATATCCCAATTCTTACCTTGGTAGATGTTCCAGGATTCATGCCTGGCATAGAACAAGAGTGGAACGGAATTATTCGACGTGGCGCTAAGTTGCTTTACGCCTATGCAGAAGCATCTGTTCCACTAGTAACTTTAATTACCCGTAAAGCCTATGGTGGAGCCTTTATTGTTATGGGATCAAAATACTTAGGTAGTGATATCAACTTCGCTTGGCCAAGTGCTGAAATTGCGGTAATGGGCGCACAAGGAGCGGTAAATATTTTGTACCGTAAAGAGTTAGCAGATGCGAAAGATCCAGAAAAAGCACGCGCAGAATTAGTCTCTGATTACACCGAAACACTGTCTAATCCTTATGCTGCGGCAGAGCGTGGCACCATCGATAGCGTTATCGAACCGCATCAATCTCGTGCTTACATCACTAAGGCTTTCCGAACACTAAAAACTAAGCGCGATACTTTGCCAGCTCGTAAACACGGAAATATTCCGCTCTAATGAAATTTACAGTTACCTTTGGTAATCCAACGCCTGTTGAGCTACTGGCATTAAAAGCGGCTTTGGATCAGCACAAAGTTCAAGATTTGAAGCCAGTAATCAAGCGGAGTCTCTTTGGTCTTCCGCAACTTCGCCAACCACTGCCACATCAAATAACTTTTGGCGCTCGGAGAAAATCTAAATAATGCCTAAAGTTGTCCTTGCTTCACAATCGACTTCTCGTCGCCGTTTACTAGAAGGCGCTGGAATCACGCCAATAGTTATGGTTAGCCATGTAGATGAAGAAACGGAGTTTTTCAACGCGATGACGCCGGCAGATATGGTGATAGCGTTAGCGGTGACCAAGGCACATACTGTCCGTGAGCAAATAGATTTTCCAGCGATCATTATTGGCTGCGATTCCACATTTGATGTTGACGGAATATCGTTTGGAAAGCCTGGAACGCCTGAGATTGCCAAGGAGCGTGCGCAAGCAATCAGTGGGCGCAGCGGTCTATTACATACCGGACACTGCATAATTGACACAGTTCAAGGTCGCGAGATTGCAGACCGAGTGACAACTAAAGTTACCTTTTCCGAAATGAACAACCTTGAAATTGATGATTACATCGCATCCGGTGAGCCGCTTCAGGTGGCGGGTGGTTTCACGTTAGATGGATTTGGATCACCATTTATTCCAGTAATTGAAGGCGATTACACAAATGTAGTCGGATTATCAATGCCCTTTTTAAGATCTGCCATGTCGCAACTTGGCTATTCTTGGCCGCAAGTTAAGGAGATGCGATGAAGCGCGTTCTAATTGCCAACCGCGGTGAGATAGCGGTACGCGTTATTCGTGCTTGCCGCGATCACGGGCTGGAAAGCGTTGCTGTTTATTCTGAAGAAGATCGTGATGCGATACATACAAAGAGTGCAGACTTTGCCTTTTCTCTAGATGGAACTACTGCCACTCAAACATATCTGGATATAAAGAAGATAATTGCGGCAGCTAAAGATTCGGGTTCTGATGCAGTTCACCCTGGTTATGGTTTTCTTTCAGAACGTGCAGACTTTGCCCAAGCGGTAATCGATGCAGGTCTAATCTGGATTGGTCCACCTCCTGCTGCAATTAGCGCGCTGGGAGATAAGGTGTCTGCTCGTCGTATTGCGGCAAAAGCAGGTGCACCACTCGTTGCTGGAACAAAAGATCCAGTTGCAGGCCATGAAGAAGTCACCGCATTCGCTAAGGAATATGGTCTGCCCGTTGCAATTAAGGCAGCCTTCGGTGGCGGCGGACGCGGCTTAAAAGTCGCCCGCACAATGGATGAAATCCCTGAACTATTCGCATCCGCCGTTCGTGAAGCCATTGCTGGTTTTGGGCGCGGTGAATGTTTTGTTGAGCGCTATCTAGATAAGCCACGTCACGTGGAAACGCAAGTATTAGTCGATCAACATGGGCACGCAGTTGTAGTTAGTACTCGTGATTGCTCATTACAGCGCCGCCATCAAAAATTAGTTGAAGAAGCCCCAGCACCATTTCTCACAGATGCGCAGAATGAAGAGCTCTACCGCTCGAGTAAAGCGATTATGAAAGAGGCTGGGTATATCGGTGCCGGAACTTGTGAATTCTTAATCGGATTAGACGGAACCATCTCCTTTCTTGAAGTTAATACTCGTTTGCAAGTTGAGCACCCAGTAAGTGAAGAAGTAACTGGAATAGATTTAGTGCGCGAGCAATTCCGAATTGCCATGGGTGAAAGTCTGGGATTTGATGATCCGCAAATTCGAGGCCACGCCCTTGAGTTCCGCATCAACGGTGAAGATCCCGGTCGCTCGTTCTTGCCGGCACCTGGACGAATTACACAATGGAATTTACCGACTGGGCCTGGTGTTCGAATCGATGCTGGCTTTAAGAACGGTGACACTATCGGTGGCAACTTTGACTCGCTCTTAGCCAAGTTAATCGTTACTGGTGCAACTCGCGAGCAGGCTATTGAGCGCGCACGTCGCGCACTCGCCGAATTTGAAGTTGATGGTTTAGCAACTGCAATTCCATTCCATCGCGCTATTTTAGAAGATCCCGCTTACACCAAAGATTTTAAGATTTATACAAGTTATATTGAAAATGAATTTAAAAACGATATTCCAGCTTTTGTTCCAACTGCAACCCCAGTCACAACTCGGGTTGCAGCCGAACACTTAGTTGCTGAAGTAAATGGCAAGCGCTTTGAAGTCAAACTTCATACTCCTGAACCAGTTGTGAAACGCCATCGCGCTAAAGCTGCAATGGTTGGTGGCGCAAGCGGGACTGGTCTAACTAGCCCCATGCAAGGCACCGTCGTAAAGATTGCAGTTGCAGATGGTCAGAGCGTTGAAGTTGGTGATTTAGTAATCGTCCTTGAGGCGATGAAGATGGAACAGCCACTTGTTGCACATAAGGCCGGCAAGATTACAAATCTCAAAGCAGTAATCGGTGAAACCGTATCTAGCGGCACTGTGCTCTGTGACATTATTGAGCCATAGTTTTATCTGTAATTCCCAACCTGATTTAATCTCGTTAGGCTGTACTAATGAACGCCGAACTGCTGGCCGAGGTAAAGGCATGGATCGCAGATGATCCTGATCAAAAAACTGCAGCCCAATTAAGCGCGCTAGTTGCTGCTGATGATGAAATTACTTTAAGAAAGCACTTCTCAGGTTTTCTGCAGTTCGGTACCGCCGGACTTCGTGGTCCAGTCGGACCAGGTCCATCTTGCATGAACCGTGCAGTTGTCGGGCGCACCGCAGCCGGTATCGCCTCATATATGAAAGTGCGCGCAATGACTCGCGTTGTTATTGGACGAGATGCTCGTTATGGATCGGAAGATTTCACAAAGGAAAGTGCCGAAATATTTGCTGGTGCCGGATTTGAAGTATTTGTACTCCCCCGTCCACTGCCAACTCCAGTTCTAGCGTTTGCAACCGCAGCACTTAAATGTGATGTAGGCGTGATGGTGACAGCGAGCCATAATCCCCCACAAGATAATGGCTACAAGGTTTACATCGGACCCACTGCAGATGGCATTGATTACTCAGTATCTCAAATCATCAGTCCTACTGATGGCTTTATCGCAAAAGAGATAGCCGCAATAACATCTCTGGCAAAGATCCCACGTGGAAATAATTGGACTGTACTTGGTGAGGAGATTATTACTGAATACGTACGTCTTACAGCTCTTCTAGCAAATAAACCTGGTGACCTAAAGATTGTTTACACCGCGATGCACGGAGTTGGCACAGAGACTCTGCAACGCGTCTTCAATCATGCAGGTTTTGCAACTCTGATTCTGGTTGATGAACAATGCCAACCAGATCCAGATTTTCCAACGGTACCTTTTCCAAATCCAGAAGAGCCTGGCGCAATCAATTTAGCCTTAGAGAAAGCGCGTGACTTTGGGGCAGATTTAGTTATTGCAAATGATCCTGATGCAGATCGTTGCGCGGCGGCGGTAAATGATCCGAGGACAGGCTGGCGCATGTTGGGCGGTGACGAACTGGGAGTGATTTTTGGCGAATGGATCGCGCGAACCAAGCCTCAGGGAGCTTTTGGAAACTCAATCGTTTCATCATCTGCGCTGCGCAAGATTGCCGCACATTACAAAATTGAATTTCAAGAGGTTTTAACCGGATTTAAATGGCTCGCCAAGATTGATGATTTGGCCTACGGATATGAAGAAGCGATCGGTTATGCCGTTGATCCTAAAACGGTAAATGATAAAGATGGAATTTCTGCTGCCATCTATCTCGCTCAGATTGCCAGCGATTTAAAGGCGCAAGGGCGCACTTTGCTTGATCTACTTGATGAAATTTGGGCGCGAGAAGGATTCCACGGCACCGAACAGATTTCGATACGAGTTACAGAGATGGCAAAAATTTCCCAACTCTTAACGCGGCTGCGCCAAAACCCTCCAAGTGAAATTGCGGGTTACAAAGTTTCAACAATAGATGATTTGGCCGCACCGAAGGATGGACTTCCTCCAACTGATGGCCTGCGCATCTGGCTCGATGGAGGAGTTCGCATAATTATCCGCCCTAGCGGAACTGAGGCAAAGTTAAAGTGTTACATCGAAGTTATAACTAAAGATGCAAAATCGGCGCAAATCCTGTTGGATGAGTTACGTAACCCACTAAAGGAATTTCTTTCATGAGCTTTTATGGAATTGTCGATGGAACAGAGAGTTCACTTAAGCACTTTCTGTCGCAACTACCTGGCGTTGACCAGGTAGGAGCGGAGGCGCGTGCTGCAATGTTGGCAACTCGCAGCATTAAGACAACTAGTAAACGTTGGGCAATTGATACTGCAATCACTATGGTGGATTTAACAACCCTGGAAGGCGCAGACACCGCTGGAAAGGTTAGGGCGCTCTGCTCCAAAGCAGTTAGACCTGATCCAACAGATTTAACCGTTCCTAGCGTTGGTGCGGTCTGCGTATATAACGACATGGTTGCAATCGCACGTACACATTTAGATTCAATTGGCGGAGAGCATGTGCCAGTGGCCGCCGTTTCAACTGCTTTTCCATCGGGTCGAGCTTCTATGGAAGTTAAAATTCAAGATACGCGGGATGCAATAGCGGCTGGTGCTGCTGAAATCGATATGGTCATTGATCGCGGTGCATTTTTATCTGGGCAGTACGGTCTAGTTTTTGATGAAATTGTAAAGATCCGCGAAGTTTGTGGTGATCGCGCACACCTAAAGGTGATCTTTGAAACTGGTGAATTAGTTACATATGACAATGTTCGCAAGGCCTCTTATCTAGCGATGCTAGCTGGCGCAGATTTCATAAAGACTTCCACCGGCAAAGTTGCACCCGCTGCTACTCCCCCAGTCGTCCTGGTGATGCTGGAGGCGGTACGTGACTTCTACTCGATGACAAATCGCAGGATCGGCGTAAAGCCAGCGGGTGGCATTCGAAATACCAAAGATGCCATCAAGCAGTTAGTTCTGGTCAATGAAACGGCTGGTCCCGAATGGCTCACTCCAGAGTTATTCCGAATTGGTGCCAGCGCATTACTAAATGATTTGCTAATGCAACGCATGAAAATGGATGATGGCTACTACGCTAGCCCTAACTACGTAACGATCGATTAAGACAAAGAGAAGCCCGGAAAAATTCCTATGACATTCGAGTACGCACCTGCCCCTGAGTCACGTTCTATCGTTGATATCAAGGCAAAGTACGGACACTTTATTGATGGTAAATTTGTCACGGGCAAGAACCACTTTGCGACAATTAACCCTGCAACTGAAGAGGTTCTGAGTCAAATAGCACTGGGTGGCGCTGGCGATGTAGATAAGGCAGTTGCGGCAGCGCAGAAGGCATATACAAAAACTTGGTCAAAGCTATCTGGAAAAGAACGTGGAAAATATCTGTATCGAATCGCGCGTATATTGCAAGAGCGTGCC
>CANLHI010000009.1 GCA_947490845.1 Actinomycetota bacterium
AGTGCCACCTGACCGGTCGTTGGGGCGAATGCACCAGCAAATGGAATTAGGCCACCTGATGTAAACGCGGCAGCGGAGGCGACTGCGGCCTGCACTGGGCGCGCTTTGGTATGTTCAAATTGTCCAAGTTCATCGCGCAAATGCGCTTCTAACGGATCGCGCTCATGCATGGCAGTTGCAACCTGCAGCGCCAGGTCACGACTTAATCCACGATCAATATAAATCTGTTGTAGTTCTAGTAACTCTGATTCTGGATCAACTTTTAGATGCTCAATTTCAAGAAGTCGATCTGACTCTTCAATGTCATTCTGGGAACGCACTGAAACATACTCACCAACAGCCATAGACATCGCGCCAGCAACAATTCCAGCAGCACCTGCTGTAACAAGAAAACCTTGAGAGTCGGCGCCTCCAATTTTTGCTGCAGTAATGCCAATCATTAAAGATGCGGTAGAGACCAACCCGTCATTTGCACCCAGCACGGCAGCGCGCAACCATCCCGCTCTGTGAGTGCGGTGATGGAGATTGCGTTGGTATACATCTTCAAGTGCCATGAGCACAGCCTACCTGATATAGATTATTTTTCTTCGGCCAAAAGTATTGGCGTCTTGCGCTGTAATCGATAAAAAAGGAATAAACCTAGAGAGAGGATGGCAATACTGGTCCATTGATTAAGCCGCAGACCACCAATATCTTGAGCAGCATCTATTCGCAATCCCTCAATAAAGAAGCGACCGAGTGAATATCCTGAGATATAAATGGCAAAGGTTGCACCATTTGCCCATCGTTTTCCAAAAATGATCAGCAGAATTGCTAAGGCTGCGCTCCAGATCGCTTCATATAGAAATGTCGGATGAAATGTTTCAAATAGACCATACCCACGCGGCCGATATTTGTATGGAATTTCTAACCCCCACCAAGTATCTAGCGGGCGGCCAAAGAGCTCTGCATTAAACCAATTACCGAAACGACCTATTGCTTGGGCAAAGAGAATTCCTGGCGCTAACGCATCTAGAAAAACTGCAAAACTTGGCAACTCCATCTCTTTACGCAATCTGCGATATGAAACAAGCGCACCAAGGGCGCCAAGAGCGATAGCGCCCCAAATACCGAGACCGCCATTCCAAATCTTTAAAATTGCCAGTGGGTCACCGTTGGATCCAAAATATTGTTCTGGCGTAGTCATCACGTGATAGAGGCGTCCGCCAATTACTCCAGCTGGCACGGCAACTACTGCAACTTCTGCGACAACACCTTTTAGTTGCAGACCTTGCTTATCCCCTGCAGAAATTAACCGCTTATCCCCTAGCCAAATGGCGAGGGCGATTCCCGCAATTATGCAAAGTGCATAAAAATGAAATGTCATTGGGCCGATAGCAACTTGCGACAGAGTCGGAGTCGGTATCGACTTAAGCATGGCTAGGCTTTTTCGATAGCAAGCATGAAATCACCCAGACTTGCATAGGCGGTATCGCGATCGATTTCTTTACCATTGATCAAAACGGTCGGAGTTGAGTTGATATTTCGCTGAGAACCTTCTTCGGCAACGTTATTCACCCAACCCTTATATTTATTGGTAGAGATGCACTTGTCATATTCGGGACTAGATATGCCAAGACCGAGACCAAGAGTTGAGAAATAAGAAGATGTCCATGCACCCGAGTTTTCACTAGGTTGGTTAGCCATCAAAGTTTTGTGAAGTTGCAAGAACTTTCCTTCATCGGCAGCGCACGCGGCGGCATTGGCTGCGATCTGTGATTCCCCGCCTAAGAATGAGAGCGTATGGAAAGCTACTTTTGCTTTCTTAGTTGTAATAAGTTCTTCAATGTATTCACCGGCGATGCTTTCAAAACGAGCACAAGCTGGGCATTGGAAATCTTCGTAAATTTCAATGAAAGGCACACCAGTTAACTCTTTATTAAAGACTATGCCATATCCATCTTCAGCTGAAACGCTGGCAGGAATCGCAGCGCTGGTATCTGTCTGCTTGGAAAGTATCGTTGGAACAAGCATGATCAAGGCAACACCGACTACCACTGCAATTACTAAATTGCGTGTGAAATTATCTTTTCCGCCTGCTGGATTCTTTGCCTTTGACATTCTTACTCCACATCTCCTATTGCTTCTGAAATTTCTCTTGGCTTCTTATCTATAGAAAACTTAGTGAAAGGGTAGCGAACCAAATACGCTGCGAGAAATACTAGGCCCAGATCTCTGAGAATTTCCTGAAGGTATCGTGTGTCCTCCGCCGCAACAGAGCCGCCCCCGCCAAAACAGCCACAATCGATATTCAAACCTTTTGCCCATGCCTGGGCGATAGCGATAATGAAGATAAACATTGTGAATCCACCAAGGGCAGCGGCCACGCGGGTCACTACGCCCAAGATTAAGAGCGCCCCCAGTGCAATCTCTACAGGTGGTAGAACCAGACCTAATATATTTGCGATTGAAATTGGCAGCATCTCGTATGAACGAACTGCCATTTGTGAAATATCAGGTTTATCAATTTTTAAATAGCCTGCTGCAAAGAGGACTCCCCCAAGTGTCAGCCTTGCGATAAGTCCAAGCCAAGGCTGCAACACTAAATGTTTATTCTTCATCGCCCCTCACGTACTCCCTTAGCTAATTCGCGCGCCAATTCAGTTACAGCGGCTAAACCAGTTTCCTCATCGGGTGCATCCTGTAGCGCTTTAATGAAAGCTGACCCAACAATTACGCCATCTGCATATGCTGCAACGCCTTTAGCTTGTTCTCGGGTAGATACACCTAGACCAACGGCTACGGGTAACGATGTAGTTTTACGAACTCGCGCAACTAAATCTGCAGCCCCTGTTGAAACTGAAGTTCGCGCACCGGTTACTCCCATAACACTTGCCACGTAAACAAAGCCGCTGCACTTAGCGGTCACCTGCGCTAAACGAGCATCACTGGTACTTGGCGCAACCACATAAATCGGATTGATCGCAGAGTTATCAGTGGCACTTATCCATCCCTGTGATTCTTCAATAGTTAAATCAGGGGTGATCACACCCGATCCCCCATTTGCTGCAATGGCAGCCGAGAATTCTTTTACTCCATACTTTTCAATTGGATTCCAGTAAGTCATTACGACTGCTGGCACCTGCGCACTTGCTGTAGCCAGAGCCTGAAAAACTTCTGCCGCACCCGTTCCATTTTCTAGCGATGTGACAGCAGCTGCCTGGATCGTCGGGCCATCCATTACTGGATCGCTGTATGGAAAACCGATTTCAATTGCATCCACACCGCCAGCGATAAATGCCGCGATAACTCGTTGGCACCCTGCCTGAGATGGAAATCCCGCAGGGATGTAAGCGATTAGTGCTGCGCGATTTTCAGAGCGTACTTTTGTAAATAGATTATCTAAAGCAGTCATTAACCCAGTGGAATTCCAAAGTAATCCGCTGCAGTGTTTACATCTTTATCACCACGACCAGAGAGATTGATGACGATAATCGCATCCTTGCCAAGCTCATTACCGACTTGGAGCGCACCCGCCAAAGCATGCGCTGTTTCAATCGCTGGGATTATGCCCTCTGTTTTACATAACAAAGCAAAGGCATGCATCGCCTGCTCATCGGTTATTGCGCGGTATTCGGCGCGACCAATGTCATGTAGATATGCATGTTCTGGACCTACACCTGGATAATCAAGGCCAGCAGAAATCGAATGTGACTCGACAGTTTGTCCATTTGCATCTTGAAGAACATAAGAACGAGTTCCGTGCAGCACACCAGGTGATCCACCAGAAATAGTTGCGGCATGTCGGCCAGTTTCGACTCCGTCACCACCCGCCTCTAGACCAATTAAGCGAACTGATGGATCGGAAATAAAGCGATGGAAAATTCCGATGGCATTTGATCCACCACCAACACATGCCATAACCACATCTGGAAGTCGTCCAGTTAAGGCAATTACTTGTTCACGTGTTTCTTCACCGATAATTTTATGAAAATCCCTAACCATGGTTGGGAATGGATGCGGACCGGCCACAGTACCTAATAAATAATGCGTAGTTTCGACATTTGTAACCCAGTCGCGCATCGCTTCGTTGATCGCATCTTTGAGAGTGCGTGAACCAGAAGTTACTGGAACAACTTCGGCGCCGAGTAATTTCATGCGGGCAACGTTTAACGCTTGACGCTTGGTATCTTCTTCTCCCATATAGACAACACATTCAAGCCCCATCAGCGCAGCAGCCGTTGCAGATGCAACTCCGTGTTGGCCTGCGCCAGTTTCGGCAATGATTCGCTTTTTCCCCATACGTTTAGTCAGCAGCGCTTGGCCAAGAACATTGTTGATCTTGTGGCTACCTGTGTGATTTAAATCTTCACGTTTCAAAATTATTCGAGCACCACCGGCATGCTCTGCAAATCGTTTTGCTTCAGTAATAATGCTTGGGCGGCCCGAGTATGTGCGGTGAAGTTCGGCTAGCTCTGCTCTAAATTCTGGATCAAGTTGTGAAGTGCGATGCGCTTCTTCAAGTTCCTCAAGCGCACCAATCAGCGCTTCCGGTACAAAGCGACCACCGTATGGACCGAAGTGGCCCAAAATCTGCGAAACACCAATCTGCGGCTCAGTAGTCATTCTTCAAGCCTACCCTTGACCTAATAACTTGCGCATGGCCAATTTGGTATCCCCCGATGTGACAAGGGCTTCACCTACCAAGATCGCGTTCGCGCCAGCGCTCTGGGCAAATTCCACATCCGCACGAGAGGCGATGCCGGATTCAGCCACACGAACAATTGATGGTGGAATCCGGGGAATCAAGTCAGCGAATGCTTCCTGGCTAACTTCCAAAGTCTTTAAATTCCGTGAATTGACCCCAACAATTTTTGGTGAGATTTCCAAGGCACGTTCTAATTCATCGGCGGTATGAACTTCAATTAGTGAAGCCATACCAAGTTCGGTTGCAACATCGTAGAAATCTCTTAGCTGACTCTTAGATAGTGCCGCCACAATTAGCAGAACTAAATCTGCACCATAAGCACGCGCTTCAAAAAATTGGTATTCATCAATCATAAAATCTTTACGAAGAACAGGAATGGTGACTCGCGCGCGAACCGCCGCCAAGTCTGCCAGAGAGCCTTTAAACCTACGTTCTTCAGTTAGAACGCTAATTACACTTGCACCTGCTACCTGATATTGCTCGGCCAAAGCTGCTGGATCGGCAATGGTTGATAGTTCACCCTTGCTAGGTGATGAACGTTTTACTTCGGCGATAACTTTCATCTGCTCGCCAAGTAGCGCCCCGTATGCATCAAGTGCGCTAGGTGATTGTGACATTTGTTCGTGAATTTGGCTAAGTGGCTTACGTCGCCTTGCTAAATCTTCGCGAACGCCTTCTATGATCGAATCAAGAACGCTCACTTTTCACCTGATTCATGTGTGGGATCAATACCGTTATCAAGTGCGCTCCACGGGGTGTGCGTCTTCGGCTTTCGTTCATACCGGGTAGAAAGCTTAAATCGTTTGGAAATAAGAAAAACTAAAACCATTATGACAATAATGGAGAAGAGCATTGGTGCAAGATCCGACATTTACTTCTGCTTCAATCTATTGGCTGCGCTAATGGCGCCAAGCAGCGCCGCCGCCTTATTTAAACATTCTTGATTTTCAGATTCAGGGTCAGAGTCGGCAACAACTCCGGCTCCAGCCTGCACATATGCCATACCACCGTGAATCAGCGCGGTACGAATTGCGATACAGGTATCGATGTTGCCAGTGAAATCTAGATAACCGATAGCACCGCCATAAAGTCCACGACGAGTTGGCTCCAACTCTTCAATGATTTCCATAGCACGTGGCTTAGGTGCACCCGATAAAGTCCCCGCTGGGAAGACTGCAAATAGCGCATCCACCGGTGATTTATCGGCAGCAAGTTCGCCAATCACCGTGGAAACGATATGCATAACATGTGAATATCTTTCAATGTGCATGAAATCTATTACTTCTACTGTTCCAGGCGAGCAGATGCGACCGAGATCATTACGACCTAAATCAACTAGCATCAAATGTTCTGCGCGCTCTTTAGGATCTGCCAATAGCTCTTCACCTAAGCGGTGATCTTCTTCGGCAGATGCCGACCGCTTACGTGTGCCAGCAATTGGATGCACCATTACTTCTTTGGCGGTGACTTTAACTAGCGCCTCTGGACTAGAGCCAACAACCTCGATGCCATCGGTAAATCGGAATAAATACATGTATGGACTGGGATTATGAAGTCGTAACATCCGATAAACCTCAAGGGCATCGGCGCTACATTCCATCGCAAATCTTTGTGACAATACGATTTGAAAAGCCTCGCCTGAGACAATCTCTTCTTTAGCCTGCAAAATCTTAGAAATATATTCTTCTCCGCTGATATTGCGTGAAAATTCTGGCTGCTCTTTGCTCGGTAATTCATCGACATAGCCAGGAAGTGAACCTTGAAGATCAGATTGCATCCGATCTAAACGCGATTGCGCATCAGCAAATGCTTGATCAATCCGTTCACCGCTACCATCCCAATTGATGGCATTGGCGATTAGCGTGATCGTTCCTTCAGCGTGATCCATAACCGCTAGATCGCTCGTTAACATAAAGGCTAATTCCGGTAGAGCGATATCTTTCTTGCTAAGTGATGG
Organism: Actinomycetota bacterium; assembly: GCA_947490845.1. Lineage (GTDB taxonomy): Bacteria > Actinomycetota > Actinomycetes > Nanopelagicales > Nanopelagicaceae > Planktophila. Next base: position 6,645 of record CANLHI010000009.1, read on the forward strand.
CAATTTCTCTAACCGGCGCACAGAGTCATAACCCATATAACCAACTAGCCCACCTGTAAGCGGTGGGAGTCCTTCGATTTTTGGTGATCGCAGATGCGCAGCAGATAAGGCAAGGGCATCAAGTGGATCAATTCCAACTGGTGCACCAGCAGGCGTTGTTCCAACCCAAATCGCTTTTCCATCTTTTTCACTTAAAGTCGCTTGGCTGTTAGCTCCAATAAATGAGTAACGTGACCAGGCTCCCCCATGTTCGGCTGATTCAAGTAAGAAGGTAGATGGCGCGTTCTTGGCAAGTTTGCGATAAATGCCAAGTGGCGTCTCGCTATCGGCTAAGAGTTTGCGATAAACCGGAATAACGTTAAAACTCTTGGCGTATTCACGAAATTCTTCGATATTCATTTCTTGCCCCCGGTTTCGGAAGAAAGTGAAATCGGATTGTGGAAACAAGAATTCTCACCGGTGTGACAGGCGGCTCCAACTTGTTCAACCTGCAACAGCAGCGCATCGCCGTCACAATCTAAAGAAATAGAAATGACTTTTTGGGTGTGGCCAGATGTTGCACCTTTCTCCCAGATCTCGCTTCGACTGCGGCTCCAATATGTGGCTCGGCCAGTATCTATTGTTATGGCAAGTGATTGAGCGTTCATATAGGCAAGCATTAATACTTCACCTGATTTGTAATCCTGAGCGATCGTTGGAATCAATTCTGCAGAATTTTTCAGGCGCGCTGCAACATCATCTGGAAGGTGCACGCTCATGGTTACATTCTGCCTTAGACGGCTGTGTTGGTGCGAATGGAATATCCCTGGGCGCTCAGGTACTTCTTAACATCGCTAATTCGATGGACTCCGAAGTGAAAAACACTTGCCGCAAGCAACGCATCAGCCCCGGCATCTAGGGCTGCTGCAAAATCTTCTAGAGATCCCGCTCCGCCGCTGGCAATTAACGGGACCTTTGAGATGGCGCGAACTGCCGTAATCATTCCAATGTCATAGCCAGCACGAGTGCCATCGGCATCCATAGAGTTAAGTAAAATTTCACCCGCACCGAGTGTGCATGCCTTTTCAACCCAAGCAAGCGCATCAAGTCCCGCACTCTGACGACCACCGTGAGTCGTAACTTCAAAACCTGATTCAGTGCGCGCTCTGCGTGCATCAATAGATATGACTAATACTTGTGAGCCGAAACGATCAGCAATTTCTGCAATTAACTCTGGGCGCGCTATCGCCGAAGTATTAATAGAAACTTTATCGGCGCCAGCTCTTAACAAGCGATCCACATCTTCAACAGTCCGGATACCACCCCCGACAGTTAACGGAATAAATACTTGCTCCGCAGTCTTGCGAACAACATCCAAGGTCATTTCGCGATCTGAGCTACTGGCAGAAATATCTAAGAAGGTAAGTTCATCGGCGCCTTCTGCGTTATAAAGCGAAGCCATTTCAACAGGATCGCCAGCATCAACAAGATCTGTGAAGTTAACTCCCTTTACAACGCGACCATCAGTGACATCTAAACAAGGAATGATGCGGATTGATAGCGCCATTAATTTGCACCCTTAGTGAGAGCCAGTGCCTCTTCTAGCGTGAACGCTCCGGCGTAAAGTGCTTTACCAACTATCGCGCCTTCAACTCCAATTTGATGCAAGGCGGAAAGCGCTGCGATGTCGGCAAGAGATGAAATTCCGCCACTTGCCACAACTGGTTGGTTGGTAACTGCGCAAACTTCTCTAAGTAGTTCTAGGTTTGGTCCTTGCAGGGTTCCATCTTTCGTAACATCTGTAACAACATATCGGGCACATCCATCTCGTTCTAACCGTTCAAGTGTTTCAAACAAATCGCCACCTTCCTGAGTCCATCCGCGGGCAGCCAAAACGTGGCCACGAACATCTAGACCAACAGCGATTCGATCACCATGTTCGGCGATAATGCGCGAAGTCCACTCGGGATTTTCCAGTGCGGCAGTTCCTAAATTCACACGACGACATCCAGTTGCCAAAGCGCGCTTCAATGATTCGTCATCTCGGATTCCGCCAGAGAGCTCAACTTTTATATCCAGGCGGCCGACGACCTCAGCAAGCAGCGCACTGTTATCTCCGCGACCAAAGGCGGCATCTAAATCGACCAGGTGTAACCATTCAGCACCCGAACTTTGAAATTCTAAAGCGACTTCGAGTGGCGCACCATAAATACTCTCACGTGCAAGTTCGCCCTGCACCAGCCGCACTGCTTTTCCATCCTTAACATCCACAGCAGGAAGCAGTTCTAAGTAATTTGAGTTATTCATAGCATCGCCACCCAGTTCTTTATCAGCGCCAAGCCAGCATCTCCAGATTTTTCAGGATGAAATTGCGTTGCGCAAATAGCGCCATCTTCAACTGCGCTAAGAAATTTCTCACCGTGCGTGGTCCAAGCTTGCGCAGCGCCAACTGGGGCCTTTGCAGCATATGAGTGAACAAAATAGAAAGATTGATCGTTTAACCCATTAAATAAATTGGATTCACCAGTAATTGAAACCGTGTTCCAACCCATATGTGGCAATATCGGAGCCTTCATCTTTGAAACACTTTCTTGCCAAACACCGACACCCTTATGTAGTTCGCCATTGGTATGTTCATCACCATCGCGAAAGAAAATCTGCATCCCGACGCAGATTCCGAGTGTTGGTCTTTGCTGCGCAACTCGAGCGCGCACTATCTCATCGCCGCCCACCTTAATTAAGCCACGCATGCACGCAGCAAATGCACCAACACCTGGTACTACTAATCCAGCGGCGTTAAGTGCAACATCTCTGTCAGAAGTCACGACTACTTTGGCACCGCTGCGTTCGAAGGCGCGTTGGGCGGATCGTAAATTACCTGACCCGTAGTCAAGAATTGCAATCACTATTACAGCGAACCTTTGGTTGAAGGAACTCCTGCGATTCCACCATCTAGCGAGACTGCATCACGCAGTGCGCGAGCAACCGCTTTAAATTGTGCTTCAAATACGTGGTGCGCATTGCGCCCCTCAAGAACGCGGATATGCAGAGCAATTCGCGCCTCAGCCACAATGGATTCCCAAATATGTTTACCGAGTGTTGTATCAAAGGTTCCAATTAATTCTACGATTTCTGGTTGGCGATGTACTAAATACGGACGCCCCGAAAGATCAACCGCTGCTTGAACCAAAACTTCATCAAGTGGCACCATCGCATCGCCGAAGCGGCGAATACCAACTTTATCGCCAAGTGCTTCGCGCAAAGCTTGGCCGAATGCAAGGGATGTATCTTCAACGGTGTGGTGCGAGTCAACATCAACATCGCCAGTTGTCTTAACGGTTAAGTTAAATCCTGAGTGCTTACCAAGTTGCGAGAGCATATGGTCAAAGAATGGAACACCTGTATCTACAGAGATTGCACCTTCACCGTCTAGGTTTAACTCCACGATTACATGCGACTCTTTAGTCTTGCGTTCAACGCGAGCTGTTCTCATTGGCCTTCTCCGTTCAGAATTTCCTGCAGGGCTTGAATAAACTTTTGATTTTCGGCTTCACTGCCAATAGTCATGCGTAAGTGAGCCAATAATCCCACATCTCTGATCAGAACGCCGCGATCTAATAATTGCCGCCATAACTGCGCGGGCTCCATGGGAAATCCAGAGAAAAGAATGAAATTGGCTTGGCTCGGAACGACTTGCAGGCCTAACTCTTCAATGGCAGCCACCACTGATTTGCGCGCTCTAATCAAGGTTGAAACATTTCCAAGCAGTTCGCTTTGATATTGCAGAGCAACCTCGGCGGCTGCTTGAGTCAGCGAACTCAAGTGATAAGGCAGTCGCACTAAGAACATGGCCGAAACAAGTTCTTTATTTGCAACCAGATAACCCAACCGTGCACCAGCGAAGGCGAAGGCTTTACTCATGGTTCGGATAACAACCAAATTGGGATACTTGGCAAGTAGCGTGACAGTAGATGCTTTATCTGAGAATTCAGCATATGCCTCATCAACAATAAGTAGGCCGTTAATTTTGCCAGTTGCAATAGCTAACTCTTCGATCTCTGCCAGAGTAACTGTCGTGCCCGTCGGATTATTTGGCGTAGTAATGAAAGTTAGGCCTGGCTTAATCTTTGCAATATCTGACTTTGCCTTTGCCAAGTCCAGAGAGAAGTCAGCGCGACGGCCACCATCGTTCCAATTAGTGCCGATTACTTTTGCAATTAGTGGGTGCATTGAATAAGAGGGCGTGAATCCCAGAGCCGGACGCTCTCCAAAGGCCATAAAGAGCGATTGAATAATTTCATTACTGCCATTGGCTGCCCAAATTTCTTCGATGCCAAAAGAGGTGCCGGATAAGGAATTAATAAATTTTGCTAGCGCATCACGCAAAGTGAGGGCATCGCGATCCGGATACCTATTTAGATTTACCGCAACGCTATGAATGCGATCGGCAATTGCCTGGGCAAGTGCTGGTGATGGTGGATAAGGGTTCTCATTTGTATTTAGCGTTGCCTGCGCCGGCACCTGCGGTGCACCGTATGGAGAAAGTGGTTTCAGATCATCGCGCAATGGCATCCAGAGGGGCCATTTTTGATCGCTCATAAATTTTCCAATCGCGCAGTCATCGCCTCACCATGCGCCGGTAGATCCTCAGAGTTAGCCAAAGTAATTACTGTTTCTGCAATATCAACAAAGGCGCTCTTGGAATATTCGATGTAGTGCAAACCGCGCAGGAATGTTTGAACGGATAAACCACTGCTGTGACAGGCACATCCACCCGTAGGTAATACGTGGTTTGACCCAGCCGAGTAATCACCGAGTGAGACCGGTGAAAACCTTCCAATAAATACTGCGCCGGCATTTCGGATTTGCAGAGCATCAACGGCAGCGTTCTTGGTTTGAATCTCTAAGTGTTCCGCGGCGTAAGCATTTACAACATCCAGCCCTTGCGCGATCGAATCAACTAACACAATCGCAGATTGAATACCACCAAGTGCTTCACGAATACGATCGGCATGTTTGGTTTTCGCAACACGTGTGAGCAATTCCTCGGCAACGCCACTGGCCAGACTTAACGAATCAGTTACTAACACTGCCGCTGCGATTACATCATGTTCGGCTTGGCTAATTAGATCTGCTGCAACATCGGAGGCAATAGCGCTTTCATCGGCCAGAATTGCGATTTCAGTTGGTCCCGCCTCTGAATCAATTCCGATGACACCACGCAGCGCGCGCTTAGCTGCTGCAACATAGATATTGCCTGGCCCAGTTACGAGATCGCACTTTTGCGACAAACCATCCATGCCATAAGCAAAGAGTGCGATTGCTTGCGCTCCCCCAATTGCATAAACCTCGGTGATTCCAAGAAGTGCGCATGCTGCCAAGATTGTGGGGTGTGGCAGGCCACCGAACTCCTTCTGCGGTGGAGATGCAACAGCAATGCTCGCCACTTTTGCAATTTGTGCAGGGATTACATTCATCAAAACACTACTTGGATAAACAGCGCGCCCACCAGGAACATATAGACCAACTCGATCAACTGGAATCCAACGTTCGGTGACTAAGCCACCGTCTACAACACGAGTCGTTTTCTCAGTACGGATTTGATCTGAGTGAACTTTTCGAATTCGAACAATCGACACTTCTAGCGCTTGGCGAACTTGCGGATCTAACTCAGATAGCGCTTTATCTAAGGCCTCTTGTGAAACCTTGATGGAAACTGGAGTAACTCCGTCAAATTCTTGCGCTAATTTAATTAGTTCTGACTCATCACCGTTTTCGACCCGTTCCAAAATTGGTTCGATAACTTTCATAGCAGCTGCAATATCTAGAGTTGCCCGAGGAATAGCGCGCTGATAACCAGCCTTGGTAAGAGATTTACCGCGCAGATCAAGCGTACGAATCATGGGCCAAGTCTAATGGCTGACCCCTAGAGTAAGTGCGGCGATTAAATTCTGATCAAGCAGTCTGGCCCGAGAATTGATTTGAGATCGGCGCTCAAGCTTGGCGATGCGGTGACCAGTGCATCGATCTTCATTGTCGTAAGAGTTCCTTGATCATCTATTTGCATATGAACTTCGCGCTTTCCTGGGTGAGAGCGCAAGATCTCTTTCATGCGATCCACAATTGGCGGAGTGCATTGTGAAACCGGCAGTGAGATAAGCAACGGACCAACCGGGCCAGCTGTTATATCAAGTGATTTCATTTCTAGCGCGGTAAATCTGACCACTTCATCACGACGTTCGAATCGTCCGCGCACAGTTACAACTCGATCTTCAATCAAAGTCATCGCATATTGATTATAAGTATTTGAGAAGAAGAGAACCTCAACTGCGCCTTCCAGATCTTCTAGGCTAACAATCGCCCAAGATGATCCCTGACGAGAGACTTTTCTCTGCACTCCCGTAATAAGTCCCCCAAGTGTGACAACACCATCTGGCGCGCTGTCATCGGCTAAGAGTGCGCTGATAGACATATCGGTGTTGGAGCGCAAAATATGTTCTACGCCTAACAATGGATGATCTGACACATAAAGCCCCAGCATTTCGCGTTCAAAAACTAAAAGCGTCGCCTTATCCCATTCGAACGTTGGAATCTCAATATCAAGGCCAGCAACTTGGGTCATTGATTCTCCACCGAAGAGATCAAACTGACCTATCGCCTCTGCACGTTTAGTCTCGATGACGGAATCAATTGCTTCAAGGTGAATTGTCATTAAACCTTTACGAGAATGCTGCAAGGAATCGAATGCTCCACCTTTAATCAATGATTCAATCGTTTTCTTATTACAAACCTGCGCGTCAACTTTGGCTAGGAAATCTCCAAAGGATGTGAATGCACCCTTTGTCGCTCTCGCACTCTTAATCGAGGCAACAACGCCTTCGCCGACGTTGCGAATTGCGGCAAGGCCGAATCGAATATCTTTGCCGCGCGCGGTGTATTCGGCATTTGATTCATTAACATCAGGTGGCAAAACCTTAATTCCCATCCGGCGACACTCAGATAAATAGAGGGCAGATTTATCTTTGTCATCGCGCACACTTGTCAGCAGCGCCGCCATATATTCAGTTGGGTAGTTAGCTTTTAGATAACCAGTCCAGAATGAAACAACGCCATACCCAGCGCTGTGCGCACGGTTGAACGCGTAATCCGAGAATGGGATCAAAACATCCCATAAACGAGTAATCGCGCCAGTCGAGAAACCATTTGCCTTCATACCGGCTTCGAATGGAACATATTCTTTATCAAGAATCTCCTTATTTTTCTTACCCATCGCCTTACGCAATAAATCTGCGCGACCGAGTGAGAATCCTGCAACTTTTTGGGCAATTGCCATTACCTGTTCTTGATAAACAATTAGGCCGTAGGTATCTCCCAAAATTTCCTGCAGTGGTTCAAAGAGTTCTGGGTGAATTGGTTCTACTGGTTTGCGCCCATTCTTGCGATCGGCGTAGTTGTTGTGGGCATTTTCACCCATCGGACCCGGGCGGTATAGGGCGATGACTGCAGAAATATCTGCAAATGAATCAGGAGACATGCTGCGAAGTAACGCGCGCATTGGTCCACCGTCGAGTTGGAAAACACCAAGGGTGTCACCACGCGATAAGAGTTCAAAAGTCTTCTGATCATGAAGTGGCAGGTCTTCTAGAACTACATCGATGCCTTGGTTCTCTGTAATGTTTAAGAGCGCATCATCTAAAACTGAAAGATTTCGCAGGCCAAGGAAGTCCATCTTTAATAGACCAGTCGATTCGCAAGCGCCCATATCAAATTGGGTGATAATTGCTCCATCGGCTTCGCGACGATGGATTGGAATTACATCAAGCAGTGGTTCGCGCGAGAGAATTACACCTGCAGCGTGAACTCCCCACTGACGTTTCAGCCCTTCTAAACCTCGCGCCAGATCAACAACTTTTTTAGAATCAGGATCACTTTGATAGAGCTCACGAAATTCACCAGCTTCCCCATGACGTGGATCTGCTGTGTCAAAGACGCCAGATAGAGAAATATCTTTACCCATCACTGATGGTGGTAGCGCCTTAGTTAACTTCTCACCAATTACATATGGGTATCCAAGAACGCGAGTGGCATCCTTAATGGATTGTTTCGATTTGATAGTTCCGTAAGTAATGATCTGGGCAACGCGGTCTGAGCCATACTTTTCAGTCGCATAGCGAATCATTTCCCCGCGACGTCTTTCATCGAAGTCCAGATCGATATCCGGCATTGAGATACGTTCTGGATTTAAGAAGCGCTCAAAAAGTAATCCGTGTTCAATTGGATCTAGCCCTGTTATGCCAAGTGAGTAAGCAACTAAAGATCCAGCCGCTGATCCACGACCAGGACCAACTCTAATTCCAACTTTCTTGGCATAGCTAACTAAGTCTGCGACTACTAGGAAATAGCCAGGAAAACCCATTTTCTCCATCACGCCAAGTTCGTAGTTAAGGCGATCTTTATGTGGCTGAGTGACTCTCTCACCGAAACGATTTTGCAATCCACGTTCGGATTCTTTACGTAACCAACTATCTTCGGTCTCCCCGGTTGGAACAGCAAAGGCAGGCATCAAATTTTCACCTTCGCGTAATTTGACGTTACAACGCTCGGCAATAAGTAAGGTGTTATCGCACGCTTCTGGAATATCTTTAAATAGCTCACGCATTTGTGCTGGAGTCTTTAAGTAGAACTCATCATTATCGAATTTAAATCGCTTTGGATCGGCCAAGGTTGAGCCAGATTGAACACAGAGCAGGGCCTCATGTGCCGGGGCATCTTCATGTCGCGTGTAGTGCAGATCATTGGTTGCCAGCAGAGGCATTTTTAATTCGCGCCCAAGCTTTAATAGATCATCCTTAACCCGAGTCTCAACATCAATACCGTGATCCATTAACTCGAGAAAGAAATTATTTGCCCCAAAAATATCTCGGTAATCACTCGCTGCGCGCATCGCCTCTTTGTAATTGCCCATGCGCAAGCGAGTCTGAATTTCGCCACCCGGACATCCCGTAGTGGCAATTAACCCATCAGCATATTTCGATAATAGTTCGCGATCCATGCGGGGTTTGTAGTAATAACCTTCAAGGGATGCCAGAGACGAAAGGCGAAATAGGTTTGCAAGGCCGTGGTTGTTCTCGGCCAAAATAGTCATGTGCGTATATGCACCACCACCAGAGACATCATCATCTCCGCCATCTGCCCATTGCACACGTTTTTTATCGTGGCGTGATTCTGGTGCAACATAGGCTTCGATGCCGATGATTGGTTTAACCCCGGCCTTGGTGGCTTGCTTATAAAAATCAAAGGCGCCAAAAACATTTCCGTGATCTGTCATTGCAATCGCTGGCATTTCTAAGCGAGCAACTTCATCTACTAAATCGCCTACGCGAGCTGCCCCATCGAGCATCGAGTACTCGGTGTGAACATGCAGGTGTACGAAAGAGTCGCGTTTATTCGCAGCAGGTTTTGGGTTTTCAGTCGTCACAGTTGCACAAGGTTAGTGGTTAAGGCAGAACAGCTTCGGATAGCAACGCCAGACAAGCCTGAAGGTCAGGTGCATAGGCAGCCTTTAAAACTAGTGGTTGCTTGCTAACGGGATGGTCAAAGCGCAGTTCGAGTGCATGCAACCAAGGACGTGACATAGTTAAGGATTTGCCAAGCACGGGATCTGCGCCATATGTCGTGTCGCCAACTAATGGATGATTAAGGGCTGAGAAGTGAACTCGTATTTGGTGTGTGCGGCCAGTTTCTAATTCAACTTTTACCAGCGAGACCGAACGGTAGAACTCAATTACTTCATAGTGCGTAATGCTCTCTTTACCAGTTGCAACAACTGCAAAGCGATGATCTTCTTTTGGATGGCGATCAATTGGCGCATCAATAGTTCCGGTGACTGGATCCATATGTCCTTGCACAAGTGCGTGATAAGTTTTTTCGACTTCGTGATTGCGGAAGGCATCTTTTAACTTTGTATAAGCGCGGTCAGTCTTAGCAACGATCATCAAGCCGCTCGTACCAACATCTAGGCGGTGAACGATGCCCGCTCTCTCGGCTGGACCTGATGTAGAAATTGTGTATCCGGCTGCAGTAAGTGCGCCGACAACGGTTGGACCCATCCAACCCGGACTGGGATGTGCGGCGCATCCGACTGGCTTATCTATTACGACAATATCTTCATCATCATAAACAACTGTTAAACCGGCCAGCGGAGTCAGCGGAATAGGATCTTGATTAAGCGGCTCTGGCATTAGCACATCAATAATCTGACCATCTGTAACGCGTTCGGATTTTGTCATCGCCCGACCACCAGTAGTTATGTCACCATCTTCAAGCAACCGAACAATTGCTGTGCGAGATAGTCCAAGAACTCGAGTTAAAGCACTATCGATACGTTCGCCCGCAACACCCTCGGGAACACTTAAGGTGCGCGCTTCGCGTGACATTTAAGCCCCCATCGGTGAAATATTGCGGATCGAAAGAACTATTGCGATACCTGCTGCAACCACAATAGCGCTATCTGCCACGTTAAATACTGGCCAATGCGTCAGCTCAATCCAATCGATTACATGTCCAGTGAAGTACCCGGGACTGCGAAAGATTCGATCTGTGAGATTGCCGAGCACTCCACCAAGGGCTAGGCCTAGAACTACTGACCAGCCAGAGGATGTGATGCGAGGTGCGAAATATGCAATTGCTCCCACAACGAAAATTGCGAAGAGGGTAAGGATAATCGTTGCACCTTGCGCCAGGCTAAATGCTGCGCCCGAATTTCGGATCAGAGTTAACTGAAGGAAATCACCCAATATCTTGGTGGGATTACTTGCACTTAGATTGTTAATTGCCCAAACTTTTGTTGCAAAATCAAAGAGCCAAACGGCCCAAGCAATCGTGTAGAGCCTCTTCCAGAGTTTAGAACTGGGGCGCACCTTAGCGCCGCTCTTCCTTCTGCTTGCAGATCATGCAGAGAGTTGCGCGAGGAAAGACTTGAAGTCGCGCCTTGCCGATTGCGTGACCGCATTCTTCACAATTTCCATAAGTTTTATTATCAATACGATCGAGTGCGCGCTCGGTCTGCAAGACCATATCGCGCGCGTTGATAACCAAGGACATCTCGTGTTCGCGTTCGAATGTCTTCGTGCCAGAATCGGCCTGATCATCTCCGGCGCCTTCACCAGATTCGGTGATTAACTCATTCATTTCCGCTTCTACATGCGCAAGTTCTATGCGAAGTCGCGCTAAATCTTTAGCAATTTCTGTGCGAATAGATTTTAATTCTGCGCCAGACCAAGGTGCTTCACCATCACTGGCTGTAACTGGAGTCGGCGCTGCCTTAATTGGCTTAAGCGGTGCAACTTTCTTGCCGCTCTTTACTGGGCGTGGAGGTGGGGGCATTACTAGACGACGTTCTTCAATAACAGGTGTAGAAACAGGTGCAACAACGGTTGCAACGCTTACCGTCTGGGATTTCTCATCAACTGTAAGAGTGGTCTTGCCAACTTTAGAAGGAAATGGGCGACCTGGCGCTTTTTTCGCGGGCACCTTCTTGGCGGCAGATTTCTTTGCTGGCGCTTTTTTAGCCGGTGCTTTCTTAGCCACTTTTTTAGCCGGAGACTTCTTTGCCACTTTTTTCGCAGGTGCTTTCTTAGCCGCCTTTTTTGCAGGGGCTTTCTTAGCTACCTTCTTGGCAGGGGCTTTCTTTTTTGCTGGCACGCCGCGCACCTTATGCTCTTTTTGGCGCACTACCAACTTTGCCACTCAGAGGCGGCGTGAATTCTTACCTTTTAATTAGAGTGATCATGTAAATCAGGGTGAGGGATTAGACTCTCCATCTCATGACTATGCGTCCAATTTCTGCTCAAATCGACCTTCCTGCAATGGAGCGCTCGATCTTGGATTTCTGGCGCAAACATTCAATCTTTGAAGCAAGTACTGCCGCGCGAGTTGGCGCTGCGCCTTGGACTTTCTATGAAGGCCCACCGACCGCTAACGGCATGCCAGGAACCCACCACATTGAAGCGCGCGTCTTTAAAGATGTCTTCCCGCGTTATAAAACAATGAAGGGTAAATATGTAACCCGCAAAGCTGGTTGGGATTGCCACGGTTTGCCAGTTGAAATTGCAGTTGAAAAAGAGTTGGGATTTTCTGGAAAAGGCGACATTGAAAAATATGGTATTGCTGCTTTTAATGAAATGTGTCGTGAATCTGTAACTCGCCACGTGGGCGCTTTCACAACGATGACCAACCGTATGGGTTTCTGGGTTGATTTTGATCAGGCTTATTGGACTATGGCTCCAGAATATGTTGAAAGTGTTTGGTGGAGCCTGAAAGAGATCTGGAAGAAAGGTCTCTTGGTCCAAGATCATCGCGTTGCTCCATATTGCCCGCGTTGCGGAACCGGGCTCTCCGATCATGAACTTGCGCAAGGCTATGAAACGGTTACCGATCCTTCCGTTTATGTGCGCTTTCCGATCACATCTGGTGAACTTTTCGATCTAGGCGCCGCGCTCTTGGTTTGGACAACTACGCCTTGGACGCTAGTTTCAAATACAGCAATCGCTGTGCATCCCGATGTCGATTATGTTGTAGTCGAAGTAATTGTTGAAGAGAGCAAAGAAGTACTTGTCGTTGCAGAACCACTTATCTCGACGCTAACTGGAGAAGTTAAAGTACTTAAGACGCTTAAAGGTAAGGAGCTAGAACACACCAAATATCAGCGCCCCCTTGATTTAGTTGAAATCCCAGACTCACATTTTGTAGTTCTTGCAACCTATGTCACAACCGAAGACGGAACAGGGCTAGTCCATCAATCCCCCGCCTTTGGCGCCGATGACTTAGCGGTCTGTCGTGGTTATGGGTTGCCAGTTGTAAATCCAATCGCTCCTGATGGAACATTCTTAAGCGATGTGCCACTAGTTGGTGGAATCTTCTTTAAAGATGCTGACAAAATTTTAGTAAAAGAACTTAAATCCCGAGGTGTTTTATATAAGCACCAACCATTTGAGCACCCTTACCCACATTGCTGGCGCTGCCACACCGCCTTGATTTATTACGCACAACCTTCTTGGTATATCCGAACTACATCAATTAAAGATGCGTTGATCCGTGAGAATAATGCAACCAACTGGCATCCTGAAACGATTAAGACTGGACGCTATGGTGATTGGCTAAATAACAATATTGACTGGGCGCTATCTCGAAATCGCTATTGGGGTACTCCTCTGCCAATTTGGCGTTGTGAAGAAAAGCATGAAATCTGTGTTGATTCACTGGCTGAACTAGGCGCACTGGCCGGGCAAGAATTATCTAACCTAGATCCACACCGTCCTTTTGTAGATGACATTAACTTCCCTTGCGCTAGCTGTGGCAAAACAATGACGCGTGTGCCTGAAGTTATTGATTGTTGGTATGACTCTGGCGCAATGCCATTTGCACAATGGGGTTACCCGCATAAGCCGGGCTCAGTTGAAAAATTTGAAGCTGCCTACCCTGCTGATTTTATCTGCGAAGCAATTGATCAAACTCGTGGCTGGTTCTATACCTTGATGGCGATCGGTACTTTGGTATTTGATAAAGGCTCTTATAAGGACGTTCTCTGTCTAGGCCATATCTTGGATAAAGATGGTCGCAAGATGAGCAAACATGTCGGCAACGTACTTGAGCCTATTGCCCTGATGGATCAACACGGCGCCGATGCTGTGCGCTGGTACATGTTGGCGGCAGGATCCCCGTGGTCAGCCCGTCGCGTGGGCCACGATGCGATCAGCGATGTTGTTCGTAAGACCTTACTTACCTACTGGAACACAATCTCTTTCCATACTCTCTACGCACAATCATCAAACTTTGAAATCTCACAGATCCCAGCGGTTAAAGATCGCTCCATGATGGATCGTTGGATCTTGAGCGAACTAAATGCTCTAATCCAAGAAGTAGATGCTGCATACGGTGAATTTGATTCGCAGGTGGCTGGAAAAGCGCTGGCACGTTTCATCGATGATCTATCTAATTGGTATGTGCGTCGTTCGCGTCGTCGCTTCTGGGATGGTGATGTGGCAGCCCTTGGCACCTTGCACGAATGTCTTGTATCGCTAACCCAACTATTGGCGCCGATGGTTCCATTTATTACCGAACATGTTTGGCAAGAGTTGGTAAAGGTGGCCGATCCAAAGGCTGAAGATTCAGTTCATTTAACTAATTTTCCGATAGCTGATGCTTCACTAATTAACCTGGAGTTAAACGCTCAGGTTGCAATGACTCGTCGTGTTGTTGAGCTTGGTCGCGCCGCTCGCGCCGAATCTGCCATCAAAATTCGCCAACCACTGCAACGTGCGCTGATTTCGGCAAACGGCTGGTCAAAGTTGCCAAAAGATATGAAGGATCAGATCTCAGATGAGCTAAATGTGATTGACCTTGCCGATATCGCAGACGCCGATGGAGATTTAGTAAATATCTCAATCAAGGCAAATTTCAAATCACTCGGCGCCAAATACGGCAAGGAAGTTCAAGATATCGCCAAGGCCATTGCAGCAACCGATGCGACAGCGTTAGTTAAGACTCTTCGTGCAAGTGGTTCAACCAAGGTTGCAACATGGGATATCGATTTAGATGATCTAGTGATCACTGAGGTTCCAAAGAGTGGCTGGATGGTGGCAAGCCATGAGGGTGAATCAGTTGCCCTTGATTTAGCACTTTCACAAGCGTTAATTGATGCTGGAAATGTTCGTGAAGTAATCCGCTTTATTCAGGAACGTCGTAAGAGCGATGGCTTTGAAATCTCTGATCGCATTAAGGTGCGTTGGAATGCTGATCCGGCAATCGTTGCAGCAATCTCATCTGCTGCTAGCCATATAAGTGATGAAGTTTTAGCTTTGGAATTTACTCACGACTCAAGCATTCCGGCAGAAGATAACGACCTAGCCATTAGCGCAATTCTAGAAAAGGCTTAACGCTTAAAATATAACTACGATCAGGCTTTTTGCTAAGCCAATTGCAATTAGCAGAACGATAAAAGATAGATCTAGTGAAACTCCACCTAAACGCAGCGGCGGAACAAATCGGCCTACAAATTTCATCGGTGGATCGGTTATTGTATAAATGAACTCGAAGACAGCGATCAAGAATGAATTTGGTCGCCAGTTGCGCGCAAAGATGCGGACATAATCAATAATCAAACGAATAAATAGTGCGTACTTGAAGAGATCAAGAAGTGTTAAGAGCAGGTTTGTAATCATATTTACCTAACGACCTGCTTACTAAATCAGCTCTGGTTAAAGAAGCTGGCTTGCGCAGCAGCGGTCTTATCTTCACTGCTGACATTTACGTTGGCAGGAGATAATAAAAATACTTTATGGCTCACGCGTTCGATGCGTCCGTGAAGACCAAAGACTAATCCGCTTGCGAAGTCAACTAAACGCTTACGCTCTGACTCTTCCATGTCATCAAGGTTGATAATGACCGGATTGCCTTCGCGATAGTGCTCGCCCATTTTGCGCGCTTCGCTATAAGAGCGAGGTTGCAAAGTGATGATGTGGTAATTGGCTTCTGGTTGTGTTGATTGTGCGACTGCAACTGTTGAGCCAACGACTGTGACTCCCGCGCGATCACGTGACATACGTGATACCTCGCGAGCAGGACGATCGGTTGCGCGAACAGGAGTTGCTTCACCTTGGGCCTGCTCATCGGTATCTACTAGCCCGAGGTAGCCCATCATTTTATTGAGTGCTGACATAGGTAAAGTTTAGGGGTGATAAGCGCGCGAACCGAGGATTTCACTACCCACGCGCAGATGTGTCGCACCATAAGCAATTGCCACTTCAAAGTCAGAACTCATTCCAGCAGATAATCCAACGGCTTCTGGATAGCCCGCCTTAAAGGCGCTATGCACTTTCGCTATTTCACCAAAGGCGCGATCAAAGCCATATTCAACTGGTGGCACACACATCAGGCCCGCTAAATGCAGATTGGGATCGGCCCCAAGTTGATCGGCTAACTGCCCTAACTGATCTGCAAGAACTCCCCCGCGATCTGGCGCACCATCGAGTGAGAGCTGTAAAAAGATTGAAATCTTGCGATCCATCTCTGCGCAGATTCGCGACAATTTTGTGATGTGATCAGCTGAATCTATTGAATGAATATATGTTGCCCAACTCGCAATATCCTTTAATTTTCTCCCCTGAACTTGGCCTTGAAAATGCCAAGTTGCGGCAATCGCTGCGGACTTTTCCAAACCCTCATCACTGCGATTTTCACCGAAGTTGCTCACTCCCAAGTCAGCCAAAATTTGGACATCATTTGCGGGATATGTCTTTGTCGCCGCTATCAAAGTAATCTCACTGCGATTGCGACCTGCCGTTGCTGCAGCCTTTGTTATGCGATCTTCAACGCTTGCTAAAGCGACAGCGATTTCCTGTGCTCGAGTACTCATAGGCTGACCAACCCAACCTGTCGCCCTGTTTGGCCATCTCGGCGATAAGAGAAATGGTCAGCACTTTCAACGGTACAGATTTGCAGATCGTTAATTTCAGAAATGCCTTCTGCCGCAAGTGCGCCCTTAAGCGCTTTCGGTAGGTCTAACGCTGGCGTACCCGATGCGGTCTGCGCAGTTGCCAGTGGATGAAGTGCGATAACTTCATCATGTACATCTTGTGAGACTTCATAACAGCGACCGCAAATAGCGGGTCCTAATGTGGCGCGGATCTTTTTCGCCCCCATCTCACGCATGAGCTCAACTGTCTTGACAGCAACGCCATTTACTAAACCACGACGACCAACATGCACAGCTGCCACCGCCTCTGCTGAAGTAAGAATTAATGGAATGCAGTCAGCAACCATTACCGCAAGTGTTACCCCAGCGATTCCGGTAACTAGCGCATCTGCGGTTGGGGCCTCATCTGTCACGCTTTCAATAATCACAATTCGGCTGCCATGGACTTGATTCATAAACTGCACTGGTCCATATTTACTAGCCAGAAGTGCGCGGTTTGCCTGAACATCCTCAGCATCATCACTTACATGGTCGCCTAAATTAAAGGATGTAAACACACCTTGGCTAACACCGCCTGAACGATCTGTAAAAGTTTCCAACATGGCTTCTTAGTTAGTTACTCACTCGCAAATGGAGTGCGCCACTTTTACTTCATAAAGTCAGGAACGTCGATCTCATCTTCAGCAACTAGCTCTTCAAAGGTGACCCGCTTGCGAGGGGAGGAACCATCAAGATCTAGCGCCACTGAAATCGGATCGTTGGCAGGGATTGGATTTGCAATACCAGTCAGCGTTGACTTATCAATTACTGGAACGTGAACCTTCTTAGGTTCTCCCCCATCAAAGCCAGCTGCGATGACTGTCACACGAACTTCATCACCAAGGGCATCATCAATTGTTGTTCCGAAGATGATGCGAGCATCTGGATGAGCAGCTGCCTGCACAAGCTCACAAGCTTCGTTAATTTCAAAGAGTCCAAGGTCAGATCCACCCGCAACTGAAAGCAGAACGCCCATTGCGCCATCAATAGATGCTTCAAGCAGCGGACTAGATATTGCAAGTTCAGCAGCACGTGTTGCGCGATTTTCTCCGCGCGCAGAACCAATACCCATCAATGCAGATCCAGCATCTGTCATAACAGTTTTAACATCTGCAAAGTCAAGGTTGATTAGGCCTGGTTGAGTAATAATTTCGGTGATTCCTTGAACGCCAGATAGTAGAACTTGATCTGCGCTCTTGAATGCATCTACTGCTGTGATGCTGCGATCTGAAATTGCTAACAAGCGATCATTAGGAATAACTATCAAAGTATCTACTTCTGCACGTAGCAGTTCGATTCCTTCATCTGCCTGTGCTGATCTAATTTTTCCTTCAAAAGAGAAAGGACGAGTTACGACGCCAATAGTTAGCGCGCCGAGATCACGTGCAATCTTTGCAACGATTGGTGCGCCACCTGTTCCGGTACCGCCACCTTCGCCAGCGGTAACGAAAACCATATCTGCACCACGTAAAATTTCTTCAATATCTTCTGTGTGATCAATTGCAGCTTGACGTCCTTTTTCAGGAGCCGCGCCAGCACCGAGACCTTTTGTTGATGCGCGACCGATATCTAATTTCACATCGGCATCACTCATCAACAAATGTTGTGCATCAGTATTTATTGCAATGAACTCAACGCCTTTTAGTCCGACATCAATCATGCGATTGATTGCGTTGACTCCACCGCCACCAATTCCAACAACTTTGATAACGGCTAAATAATTCTGTGGTGCAGCCACGAGTTCCTCCTTTAGAACTGTAAACCTCTACTTGAGAATTACATTTCTACTCTCTTTAATGAGGGCAACGTAAGGCGTTAGGTGCACGAAAGCAAAGACCGACTCAAACTATTTATTTCTTTTATTAATGAAACTTCTATCTCTAATTCACTCAAATTCACTTCACGATTGGTGCATGTGGAGCAGTCACATCAATCATTCGAATCGATTTATTTTCGGGTTGTTCGAGCAGCGCTGTGATTACTTTTATTTTCAAATCTGTATCTAATCCATCTCCCCAAATAATTCGCATATCTCGCCCAGAAAATTCGCCGTAAATTAAGAGGTTACTAGGCCGAGCAGCGCTTAGACGATCTATCCCAGCGCTAAATTCTTGAGGTAGTTCAGTAAAGACTTTTATCGCAGCTAATCCGCTAGCAACAGAAGTTGCAGAAACTTTCGGGAGCCCATCTGGAAGATCCGTTGGCAGGGTAAATGTTTTTCCAGAAGCATCAAGTGCCACTTGAGGTTGGCCAGGTTCGGTATATAGCGCCACAGGCACTCGCGAGGTAACAGATATTTTTACTTTCCCATTTAGCCAATTGCGCGATACTTGTGAAGATTGGATCCAATTGTTTGCAGCCAATCTTGCTGAGATAGAACGTGGATCAAGGCGCGCTAATTTTTCTCCGGACTGTATATCTAGTGAGCGACTAATCAATTCTTTAGATTGCTCCGTGGGCGCACCAGTGATTTCGATACTGCGCACTGTTAAAAGGTTCGACCATCCCAGCACGTAGGAACCCCCACCAAAGATTAATAGCGCCAAAGCGCCAGCAATTAGAATTCGTGGTGACTTAACTTTCATAGGTTGCCCCGTTAATTAAAACGGCGAGCCAATCCTTCGCTAATAATTGGAGCCAGTGAATTAACATCGCCGGCTCCAAGTGTGATGATCACATCACCAGGTTTGGCGTTATCTATTACCCAGTCAGATGCTTCCAGGAAGTTAGGTATAAAGCGTCCGTGCTCCATCTTCGCTGCAATCGTCTCGGAAGTGATTCCCGTAATTGGCGCTTCACTTGCCGCATATATTTCTAGCAATACAACCTCATCTGCTATCGATAAGGCTCGGGCAAATTCATTCATAAATGCTTGAGTACGTGAATAACGATGTGGCTGGAAAATAACTAGAACTCGACCATCGCCGGCATAGCGCTTGGCTGCAGTTAGAGTTACATCGATCTCAGTTGGGTGGTGTCCGTAATCATCAATAACTCGAATTCCATGAACCGTTGCCTTCAATTCAAAACGGCGTCCCGTGCCATGAAAACTAGCTAACCCATTGAGCGCCTCCGCGGCAGGAGCTCCCAGTATTAAGGCCATGGCCAGGGCTGCACCAGCATTTAAAACATTATGTAGCCCGGGTACTTGAAGTGACATCGTGCCAATTGTTCGACCGCGCCAAATAACCCGCGAGGTTGAGCCCATCGCAAGTAAGTTAACTGAGTCGATAAATAAGTCTGAACCCTCTTTAGTGCCGTAAGAAACTGTCTTTATTTCAGTAACAGTTGTGGCGAGCAGCGAAGATCCGGCATCGTCTGCGCAGTAGACGAGAAAACCATCTCGCGATATTGAATCGGCAAATTCAGAAAAGGCCTTGGTTACATCGTCGACGGTTGCAAAGAAATCAACATGGTCGTGTTCAACGTTTGTAACAATTGCTGAATATGGGTGATATTCGATAAATGATCCATCAGATTCATCTGCTTCGGCTATAAATAAATCTCCAGTTCCGCGGTGGGCATTAGAACCCGATGAAGTTAGGGTGCCACCGATAGCAAAGGAAGGATCGAGCCCGCATGCTTGCAATGCCACTGTCAGCATCGATGAGGTGGTCGTCTTTCCATGCGTACCAGCCACTGCAACGCTGCGCGAAAGCGACATTAACGTGGCCAGTGCCTGCGCGCGAGTAAGGATCGGTAAATTCAATTCCCGGGCGCGAATTAGTTCGACATTCGCAGCACTTATGGCAGTTGAGAAAATAACAAAATCTGCGCCATCTACTTGTTCGGACCTGTGCGCGGCATTTACTTCTGCACCAAGGGCTTGCAGAGCACTTAACACAGTTGAATCTTTAGCATCTGAACCCGTAACTGTTATCCCGTGAGATAAGGCGATGCGGGCTAGTCCGCTCATACCTGCTCCACCAATGCCTACAAAGTGCAGGCGCTTGCCGATCCAATTATTAAGCGGGCTGACTGTATTAGGCATTAGCGCACCCGACTTTTTAAGGCATGTTGCATGTAATTAACAATTTTTTCAGTTGCAAACGAATCAGTATCTGATCCAGCATCCGAAGATGAGGCGGCAAGATTTAAAAGACGGTTAATATTTGATTTAAGCCAGGCAGGGGTGAATTTATTCTGCTGCAGAACTTCTGCTCTGCCTTGCGAGACCAATGAGTTGGCATTAAAACTCTGTTCTCCGTTACCAATTGGCAGTGGGATAAATAAGGCGTATTTCCCGAGAGCATTTACTTCTGAACATGAAATCGCGCCACTGCGGCTAATAATCAAATCAGCGGCTAAATACGCCATCGCCATATCTTGAATATAGGCCGTGGATTTGTAGCGCTCCTGCATTGGCGGCAGAGCATTTAATTTACCGACTGCATGCAGCAGTTGTGTCCCATTGGACAGCAGTGTTGGCAGAGACTGCGCAATTACTTTATTTAGCGCAACTGAACCTTGCGAACCAAAGAAGGCGAGCACCAAAGGTTCAGTTGATGAAAAACCTAGAGCGCTCTTGGCCTTGGCGCGCGCACCGGTCCAATCATCAGCGCTCTTGGCCAGTGCCGTAGCAACATCTTCACGCAACGGAATCCCTGTCACCAAGGCGTTTTGCAGCGCACCTGATTGAACAGGCTGAGCAATCGCACAATATGGACTAAGACGGGCACCTAATTGATTGGCAAAACCTGGTCTGGCATTTGCTTCATGAACTACGAAAGAAATGCCAAGTGATTTAGCGGCTAGGTAAGCCGGTGCTGAAACATATCCACCAAAGCCAATCAAGAGATCGGCGCCATTTAATAGTTTGCGTGCAGCAAGAAAAGAACTAGATAAAGTAAAGGGAACCATGAGTAGTTTCGGCGATAATTTTCTAGGAATTACTACCTTAGGGATGTGAGTTAATTTAAATCCCGCAGCTGGAACTAATTGATTCTCTAAACCGCTAGCCGTACCAATAAATTGCAGCTCATCGCTGGGATGGTTTTGCCGCCAGAGCCGCGCCACCGCGAGTGCAGGTTCTATATGGCCTGCAGTTCCGCCGCCAGCGAAGACAATTTTCATGATGTGCGTAATCTACGCCGTTCAATAGCCTTTTGGAGTTCAACTTTCACTTCTGGATCGCGTAGCGCGCTTCCAAATACATAGCCCAAACCAAGATAGAGAGAAATTAACGCTGAACCGCCATAGGAGACAAAGGGCAGAGTAACTCCAACTACTGGCAGAACGCTGGTGGCAGATCCAACATTGAGAATAGTTTGAATTGCTATCCAACATCCAATTCCTGAACCCACATAACGGGACATTGGATCTTTACAACGCAGTGCAATTTTAAAAATTGAATAAATTATCGCAGCTAGCAGGAAGAGAACTGCCAGCGTTCCAAGCAGTCCTAACTCTTCACCAATAACAGCAAAGATAAAGTCAGTGTGAGCCTCTGCTAAGTTGCCCCATTTTTGCCTGCTACCACCTAACCCAACTCCGAAAATTCCACCCGTTGCTAAGCCCAATAAACTATGGGCTGGTTGCCAACCAGCATTCTTATAGTCCTCGACTGCAAATGGATCTAGAACAACTAGAAAACGGTCAAGGCGATAGCTAGCAGTTGCAATTAGGCCAGCAAAGGCCACTGCGCCGATTGCGATCAAGCTTCCAAAGACGCGAAGTTCAATTCCTGAGACAAAGAGCATTCCGCCAAGAATCGCTGCGATCACACAAGTAGTTCCCAAGTCATTACCGAGCATCACCAAGATCATTACAAGTCCGAACCCGGGACCGATAAGCCCAAAGACGTTTACCCGCGATTTTCCGGTGCGCTCCTCGTTGGATAACATATAACCGGCCCAAAGAATTAGTAAGAACTTAGCCAACTCACTTGGTTGCACATCAACAAAAGGCAGCGCAATCCAGTTGGTATTTCCATTTACAGTTTTACCCACACCTGGAATTTGCAAAATCAAGAGAATAATTGCCGATAGCAGGAGCCCAAACCTAGCCATCAAACGCCATTGCGCCAATGAGCGTTGTGATAGAAATATGGCAACAGGTATCGAGATTGCAAAAAATGCGAACTGACGCGAGACGATCGCAATGGCGCTTCCTCTGGTATCTAGCGCATGAATCGAGGAAGCTGAAAAGACCATAATCAGGCCAATTATTGATAGCGATAAAGAACTTATCGCAAGGATGTAAAAGTTATTGACGGGCTTTGATAGAAATTTTTCTCCAGCTTTACTCACGAGTTCTCCTTCATTACGGCAGCCGCAAAACGATCGCCTCGATCGGCATAGGAAATGAACTGATCCATTGATGCACATGCCGGTGCTAGCAATACTGTGTCCCCCGCAATTGCCCGCGATTTTGCCGCAGAAACAACAGCCTCCATTAATGAATTACTAGTTCCACCTTTTACATAAGCAGAATCAGCATCTATGCAAATAACTTCAACTTCTGGCACATTGCGACGAAGTTCTGCCGCGATTAACTCACGATCGGTTCCGATCAATATCGCAGCTTTGATTCTAGATTTGCATCGCTCCACTAATTTATCCATCTGCGCACCTTTTGCTAAACCACCAGCGATCCAGATAGCAGAGAGAGTGCCTAGTAGCGAAGCTGCTGCTGCGTGAGGATTAGTTGCCTTGGAATCATCGATCCAGGTAACTCCGTCTTTTTCCAAAATTGTTTCAATGCGATGGCGCCCTGGCTTAAAGTTTTTGATCGCACGACGAATTGATTCGTGGTCAACTCCTAAAGCGCGCGCAAGTCCTGCGGCGGCAAGTGCATTTGAGACGCAATGTGGAACAGTCGGCACAACTTCAATTACTTCGGCGATCATCGCAGCCTCTTGCGGATCGGCCACAAGTGCGCGATCAACAAGTAGTTCCTCCACAACTCCTATTTCCCCCGGCTTGGGAGTGTCTAAAGTGAAAAATACTTTGCGTCCCTGCCAGTGCGCAGACCTAGTTAATACTTCAGGGTCATCAGCGTTAAATACTGCGGTGCTAGCGCGATCTAGAATCGACATCTTCGCTGCGGCATAACTCTCAAAATCTCCGTGCCAATCGACATGATCAGGTGCAATATTTAAAACCGCTACTGCCATAAAGGTTGCCTCACTAAGCCAGTGCAATTGAAAAGATGAAAGTTCTAAAACTAGGACATCGTAATTTTCAGCACTTTCTACACATTCCAAAACCGTTGTCCCAACATTTCCGCAAGCAACCGCCGAAATTCCACCCTCCCGCAGCATCGCGGCAGTTAACTCAACTGTGCTCGTCTTGCCATTTGTTCCTGTCAAGGCGATCCATCTTTGTTTTGGCGCTAGATCTGCTCGTAAAGACCAAGCTAAATCAATCTCATTCATAATCTTTATTCCGGCCGACATCGCATCAGTTATCAGCGGGTGATCTGGTTTCCATCCTGGCGAGACCATGATGGCATCAAAGTTCTTAACATCAAATGATTTCGAAGGCGCCACATCGAAACCATCTACTGCGCTAACTTGATCATCAGCGATCGTTATCAACGCCCCACGTTTAGAAAGTGACCTAGCGACAACTAGCCCAGTAACGCCTGCACCCAGAGTAAGAATCCGCTGGCCTGAGAAGTTAATTGGCATCGCCCATCCTGCTTAACTATTTACCCATTGGGCATAGAAAAGTCCAAGTCCAGCAGCAACACAAAGCCCTGCAATGATCCAGAAGCGCAGAACGATGGTTACTTCTCCCCAACCCATAAGTTCAAAATGATGTTGCAGCGGCGCCATCTTAAAGATGCGCTTGCCGCCAGTTAATTTGAAGTAGGCGACCTGCAAGATTACAGATGCGCTGATGATTACAAAGAGTCCACCAAGAGGAATCAATAGAAGTTCAATACGAAGAGAGGTTGCAATGCCGGCGAGTGCGCCACCTAGCGCCAGTGAGCCGGTATCGCCCATGAAAATCTTGGCAGGGGAGGCATTCCACCATAAGAATCCAGCGCAAGAACCAGCAAGGGCGGCAGATAGGACCGCTAAATCAAGCGGATCTCTCACTAAATAACAATTGGCACCAGGTGCCACAGCGCAGCTCTGACCAAATTGCCAAACACCGATCAAAATAAATGCGATAAATGTCATTACCGCAGCGCCTGTTGCTAAACCATCCAAGCCATCGGTGAGATTCACACCGTTGCTCGTTGCGGTAACCATTAATATCACCCAAATAATTACCAAGAAAGTTCCAAGAACAATTGAAGTATCGCGAACAGTTGAAAGATTTTGTGAAATCGGAGTTAATCCATCACGATCTGGAAAATTTATGCCTGCATAACCAAAGGCTGCAGCACAAAGAACTTGTCCAAAAATTTTCTGCTTAACGTTGAGCCCGAGCGATTTCTGACGTGAGACTTTAAGCCAATCATCTAGGAATCCAACGAATCCGAGCGATGCCATAAGGGCTAGGACTAATAGCGCAGAAGTA
Source organism: Actinomycetota bacterium (assembly GCA_947490845.1). Lineage (GTDB taxonomy): Bacteria > Actinomycetota > Actinomycetes > Nanopelagicales > Nanopelagicaceae > Planktophila. The sequence continues at coordinate 31,608 of CANLHI010000009.1, forward strand.
CTAATCACATTTCGAGTCAGCAAGTGAGCGGTGAAATAACCTACTGCCGCCGCGAAGATGATGATGATTCCGCCCATGGTTGGCGTTCCACGTTTGGTGTGATGGGATGAAGGTCCATCATCTCTAATTATTTGCCCATAACCACGGCGCGCTAAAAATCGAATTAGCGCCGGAGTGCCAAAGAGTGAGAAGAAAAGGGCGATAGATCCGGCAATTAGAATCTCTCTCATTTTATTTCACTCTCCCCGTCGTCAACGTTCATAAGCATTTTCTCAAGTTGGCTAATAATTCCTTGTGCGATCTCTTCAAAGGCTTCCGCGCGTGATGCCTTCACTAAAATCACATCTCCCGACCTCATCTGTGTTACTAGCGCTAGCGCTTCAGACTTACTTTCCAAAAGATGAACATCCATTGCGCAATTAGTGCCGATCTCATCTGCATACTCTGGGGCTGCGACGCAGACCAGGTGATCAATTCCTAACTCTGAGGCAAGGGTGCCAATACCTGCATGGCGATCTCGTGATGACGCGCCGAGTTCATGCATCTTTCCCAGAAAGGCCCACGATTGACCGCCACGTTCTTGTGCAAAAAGAACTAACGTTCTTAGCGCCACTTCGGCAGATTCTGGACTCGAGTTGTAGGAATCATTTATTAAGACCACCCCTTTTAACTCAGAGATTTCCATACGCCACTTGCTATTAAGTTCTGCCGTGGAAAGAGCGCCTGCGATTAGATCAATCGAAGCACCTAATGTGCTCGCAACTGCAGCAGCGGCCAGGGCGTTAGCCACTTGATGAATACCGACGATACGAAGTCCAACCGCTGCGCGACCGGCCGAAGTAACCAAGTCAAAATGAGGACGACCTTCACGAATTTCAATATCCGTAGCGCGAACATCGGCAGAAGTACTCTCGCCAAAAGTAATTACCTTTCCATCATGAAGAGAGTTCATCTTTTGCGTAAATGGATCGTACTGACCAAGGATTGCAACCGCTGATTTATCAAGTGAAGAAATCATCTCTGATTTGGCGGTAGCAACTGCTTCGGCAGAACCAAATTCGCCAATATGGGCAGTGCCAACACGTAAAACGACTCCGATATTTGGACTTGCCATCTCACAGAGTGCGGCGATATCACCAATATGGCGCGCCCCCATTTCCAAGATGCAGAACTTAGTGTTTGCATCGCATTGCAGAAGAGTTATTGGCGTTCCAAGTTCGTTATTGAAATTGCCTTGCGGTGCCACGGTATTTCCAACAGAATCCAATATGTGTTGTAACAGATCTTTAGTGGTTGTTTTGCCTTGCGAACCCGTAATTGCAATAACTGTCAGATCTGGCAGGGCCTGGCGCACATACGCAGCTAACTTATTTAGCGCAGCCAAAACATCTTTTACAACGATGCAACGCTTTGCAGAAGGAACACTCACAATCGCCAGCACCGCACCATTTGCAAAGGCAGCATCTATAAATGTATGGCCATCGGCCTTCTCACCCTTTAGGGCAAGAAAGATCGAACCTGGAGTTGCTTTACTTGAATCAAAGACTGGTGCTGCGGTGACAGCCAAATCATCACCGATTAATTCTCCACCGACGATCGTTGCGATTTCAGATGCTTGCAGAGTAATCATCGCTTTGCCTCGATCGCTTGTGCCAGGACAACGCGATCATCAAAATCAAGAGTCTTCCCCATTATTTCCTGACCAAGCTCATGTCCTTTGCCAAGAACTGCGACCGTATCGCCTGCGCCAGCAAGAGAGACTGCATAGGCAATGGCTTCGGCGCGATCGCTAATTCTTTGTGATGGTTGTGCAATATCTATCCCAGCAGTCATCGCTTGCAAAATAGCATCTGGATTTTCACTTCTTGGATTATCGCTGGTGAAAATTGCAATGTCAGCATTGGCGCTAAGTGCTTGGCCCATCAGAGGACGCTTCATGGGATCGCGGTCTCCCCCACAACCCAGCACTGCAATGACTTTACCTGTCGTGAATTCATGGATCGAAGCCAGCACATTTGATACGGCATCAGGAGTATGCGCATAGTCAACTAGTGCGGTGAAATCTTGACCTATTGCAATTTCTTCAAGTCGACCGGCAGCGCCCATGATGTTTGGAACAATTGCTGCGATATCAATTGGGTCTACACCTAGCTCAACCGCGATAGCTATAGCCATTAGTAAATTATCAAAGTTATAACCACCCCGTAATGAAGTGGAGGTTTCAATTAAAATTCCAGTAGCGCCACGAATCTTTAATTGCACGCGCCTGGATTGGTTATCAATTTCGATAAAGTGCCATACCGCCTGTGGGTTAAAGCGTGAAATTGTAATAACCGGCAGTTCGGTAGCAGTTGCTAACCGTGCTCCATAGGAATCGTCAATATTGATGCAGGCCAAATCTGCAAATGAGAAGCTAAAGAGAGATGCTTTTGCTAGGAAGTAACTCTCCATGTCGCCATGAAAATCTAAATGATCTTGCGTTAAGTTGGTAAAGGCAGCAATTGCAAAGTGGGCGCCTTCTAAACGGTGCATTGTCATCGCATGACTTGATGCCTCAATGACTAGATGGCGCATGTGGCGCTCTTTCATTACCGCTGCAAGTGCCTGCAGATCTGTCGCCTCCGGTGTTGTCCGCTTGCTGGCAATGACTTCGCTGCCAATACGAGTTTCAACCGTTCCGATTAAGCCACAATCTCGATGAGCGGCTTCAAATAATTGATACAAAAGCGTTGAAACAGTTGTTTTGCCATTAGTTCCGGTGATGGCAACACCGCTGAGATCGCGCATTGGTTCACCATAAAAAAGTGCCGCTATTCGTCCCGCAATTAAGCGAGGATTAGCCACTACTAGAACTGGATTCCCGCTTATTAATTTAGCGCCGGCCGCATCTGTTACAACAGCAACTGCCCCCTGCCTTAAAGCGTTGGCAGCAAATTCGGCGCCGTGACGCTTGGCACCAGGTAGGGCAATGAAAAGATCTCCTGCTTGCACATCAGAATCGCTATGCGTCATTCCAGTGATTAAAACTTTGGCAAGGTCAGCTTCGCTAGTTGACGATGTCGCACCAATTGAATGAGATATTTTTAGAAGGGCCAGTGAAAAATCGGCAAAAGGGCGCATTAGCGTTGCCTTGCACTCACTTGAGAAGCTTTTACAACACTGGCTTCACGTTTCTTGGCAGTTAACTCTTTTTGAGTAAGTGCAACCGGCATAACCTTGGTTCCGGTTGGCGCTACATGCTCTGATTGCAGAACGAAGGTCATTACCTTCTTAAACACTGGGCCACCAAGTGATCCGCCATAGTAAGCACCCTTTGGATCTTGAATGGTTACGCTGATTACATACTTTGGAGCATCAGCTGGTGCAAAGCCGATAAATGATGCGGTGTAGCCGCTGTATTTGCGAAGTTCTGAATTAAATCTCCATGCAGTTCCAGTCTTGCCAGCGACTCGATAACCCGGGATCGCAGCACTTGGCGCAGTTCCCTGCCCTGAGACCACAGATTCCATCATGATGCGAAGTTGTTTCGCAGTTGTGGCGCTAATAACTCGCTCATTACTGCGAGCCGATGAAGCGGTAAATTTCCCTGAAGGATCACTGGTTCCTGCAATAACAGTTGGAGAAACACGAACACCATCGTTAGCAATCGTTGCGAATATACTTGTCGCTTGCATGGCGGTGAGTGAATAGCCTTGACCAAAAGCCACGGTTGGGGCAGTTGTTCCTGACCAATCACTTACCGGACGTAAGACTCCAGCAGATTCACCGGGTAGCCCAGAACCAGTTGATTTACCCATACCGAACTTGGCTAAGTAGTCGTGCAAGGTGTCATTTGAAAGCATTTCGCCAATTTTGATTGTGCCAGTATTTGATGAGACCGCCAAAATTCCTGAGGTTGTTATTTCTGCACTGGGTGGCGTTCGTGATCATGAAAAATTTCCCCGCCCCGCTTTACTGAGTAAGGAACAGATAGAACAGTCTCTGGCGTTATCTTCTTTTCCTCTAGCGCTGCCGCAAGTGTCATAACCTTGCCAGTTGATCCCGGTTCATAAACATCTTGCACTGAAGGGTTGCGCATAAGAGATTCTGAAACCGTTTTTGTATTATTGGGATCGAAAGTTGGAGCAGTTGCATGAGCCAAAATATGACCTGTTTTAGGATCCATAACAATTACAGTGCCGCTTACCGCGCGCGCTTTGCTTACTGCTTCCTGAATCGCATTAGCTGCCACCCATTGCACATCACGATCAATAGTTAGTCGAACAGTGGTTCCCTTTTTAGCTGCGACAAGTTCATTCTGCGATCCTGGAATTTCAGCCCCAAGTCCACGCGCAAAAGAGTATCTACCATCCGTGCCAGAAATCTTTGAGTTCATGCTCGATTCGATACCGGTAGCACCGATTCCATCTTGGCGAACGAAACCAACTAGTGAGGAAACTAGTGACCCAGAGGGATATTCACGTATGTAATTGCGTTCGGCAAAGAAGCCAACGATACGTTTATCAAAATGCTCTTTAGCCAGGGCTGCGTTATAACTTTGGATTGCTGCAGTCAGATTTCGCCAAACTGCTGGTTTGGCGCTCTTGGCAACCATTGAATATTTCTTTGTACCCGAGATCGCACTTTGTACTTGAGCAACTGTCATTCCCAAATATGGGGCTGCAAAATTCGCGGTCTGCGCCGCATCGGTCACTTGTGTCTGATCAACAACGATATTTATCGCTGAGACGCTACGTGCAAATGCCACACCATTTATATCTGTGATTTCACCACGCGCTGCCGGAATCGCGCGAGTAGATTCCATTTCATTGACCGCTTTATTTCTGTATTCACCAGCTTGCACTGCCTGAATTTGAATTAGGCGAGCAGCAAATAGAAGGAAGAAAGCCAAGATAAAGATTGTGAGAATGCGAATACGCGATGAGGCTAGATTTAAATTACCCACGAGAGATCTCCGCTTTGGCAAGCGCTTGCGCCTGCTCATCTAGATTAAGGAAAACTGGAGATTCTGAAGCTCGCATTCCCAGCGCCTCTGCTTGTGCGGCAAGAGCGGCCGGTGATGAAACTGATTCAATTTGGCGGTTTATCGCCTCACGTTGATCTGCAACAACTTTTGCCTCCGCCTTTAATTCAGCGAGAGTGAAGGCATCTTGCGCCAGCAGAATATGTACCGCAAGGAGAATTAGTAATCCAATACCTGCAATAGCGGAGAGAAATATTGCAAAGAAGCGATGTGTAGCTTGGGCGCCTTCTGAAAGCTTTGGTACTAATTTTAGAAAAACTTCCGCAGACTTTTCTGCAAATTTTTGACGTGGCAAGCGCATGTTCTGCGTTGCTGCTGGATTCAGAAGCGCCATTTATGCCGCCACCTTTTCGATTGCACGAAGTCGCACGGAGGCAGATCTTGGATTATCGGCCAGCTCTTGATCATTTGGCGTCTCACCTGATTTAGAAACCATCACAAACTTGGCAGCAAATTCGGGAAGATCGACCGGCAGATTGCGTGGGCTCTTTGAGGTAGTGCGATCAACAAAGATCTCTTTCACGATTCGGTCTTCCAAGGATTGAAATGACATGACAACTACGCGACCACCAACAGTTATGAGATCTAGCGCTATTGGCAATGCGCGCGTGATGGCGCCGAGTTCGTCATTGGCTTCAATGCGCAGTGCTTGGAATGTGCGTTTAGCGGGATTGCCGCCTGTGCGCCTTGTGGCTGCCGGAATGCTCTCTTTTACCAAGGTAGCAAGTTCTTGTGTCGAGTTAAGCGGCGCCTTAGCGCGAGCTTTCACAATATTTTCAACGATGCGAGTTGCAAACTTTTCTTCACCAAAGGTGCGCAGAATCTTCACCAAAGCACCTGGCGCGTAGGTATTTACAATCTCTGCCGCAGTTATTCCTCGACTGCGATCCATGCGCATATCAAGTGGAGCATCTTGCGAGTAAGAAAAACCGCGGTCCACTTCATCTAATTGAATTGATGAGACACCTAGATCAAAGAGAATGCCATTTACTTTAGCGAAACCATTTTCCGCAACAACTTCAGAGATTTGATCAAAGACTGCATGTGCGCTCTTAAAACGATTACCAAAGTGGGCCAGACGAGCTGTTGCTCTTTCCAGTGCGATCTGATCACGATCGATACCAATTACTGTGAGATTTGGAAACTTTTCAAGAAGTGCTTCTGTGTGTCCACCAAGGCCAAGTGTGCAGTCAACAATTACTGGGTTTTCATTTAATAACAATGTCGGAGAAAGTAGTTCAATGCAGCGATCTAGCATCACTGATACATGTTGTGCGCTTGCATCATTCATTACTCCCCCATTTCTTAACTTGCTTTTTATTTCTTATCTGCATCTCTCATCTCTGGTCACCGCCGGCCGACGGATCTAACGAAAGTGACACCGGGGAAGGGGTGTCACTGTCGGCTTTAGGTCGGCGGTGGCCACAAATGAGAGCGCTATTAAGTTGTTGTATTAAGTTGTTTTAAACTAGAAGAGCCCGGGAAAGATCTCCTCTGAAACTTCGGCAAAACCTTTTTCGCGATCTGATAGATATGTATTCCAAGCGGTGTTATCCCAAATTTCAACGCGAGTGTTTGCGCCAATAACTACGCAATCTTTTTCAAGTCCTGCATATGTGCGAAGTCCGGCAGGAATGGTTACGCGACCTTGACGATCAGGAATTTCATCGTGTGCACCGGCAAACATCACGCGCATGTAATCGCGCGCATTCTTTGATGTAACAGGTGCTTGGCGCAGTGTTTCGGTGATCGTTGCAAATTCAGAAGAAGGGAAAACATAT
>CANLHI010000010.1 GCA_947490845.1 Actinomycetota bacterium
GGTTGGAACATTTGATGGACCGAAGATTCAATTAGTTTTGGATCAAGGTTATTCGGCGCCATCGGCAAAGATTGTTACAGCAGGCGTGCGTTTATATGGCCTTGTCGCAGGCGAACTTTTCTTTGCATACGACATGGCAGCCGAAGGGCAAGAGTTGCAAGCCCATATCTGGTCATCACTAGAGCGACAGAGCGAATAAATGTTTAAGGATGCCGTGCTTGCTGAATATGTTCGAGATGGTGTTGTCGAATCAGAACATCGCGGATTCTTAGCGATGCTTAACGCAGATGGCACAATCTTTAAATCCTTAGGTGATCTCGAAACCAAGATTTATCCACGTTCCACAGTTAAATGCGCCCAAGCATCGGCGATGGTGCGACATGGATTAAAACTAGAGCCGCGCTTATTGGCACTTGCCCAATCAAGTCATTCAGGTGCTGCGAAGCACATGGATGGTGCGCGCGAAATCTTGGCTAGCGTTGGTTTAGATGAAAGTGCGTTGCAATGCGCACTCGATCGCCCGCTTGGCGATGCAGAACGTCGCACTTGGGGTGATGCTGCTCCAACTCGTATTGCCATGAATTGCAGTGGAAAGCATGCGGCAATGATTGCAACCTGTGTAATCAATAATTGGCCAGTTGATAGCTATCTAGATGCAGCGCATCCTTTGCAAGTTGCTATCAAGGCTGAATTAGAAACTTTGGCCGGTGAGAAGATAAGCGTGACATCAACTGATGGATGCGGTGCGCCACTTTTCTTAATTTCTGTAATCGGCTTAGCCCGAGCAATTCGCACAATAACTATTTCGGCTGATCCAACACATAAAAGCGTTATGGATGCAGCGCGAGCTTTTCCAGAGATGGTTGGTGGTGTTGGACGACATAACACCGAGATGATGCAAGAAGTCCCTGGTTTGTTTATGAAAGATGGGGCAGAAGCAGTCAATGTTTGCTCGCTATCTGATGGCAGAGCGCTCGTATTTAAAGTAAGCGATGGCTCACTTCGTGCATTTCGCACGATTGTTCATGCTTGCTTAAAGGAATTTGGTATCGATACATCGTTTACGCCTGAAAAAGTAATGGGTGGCCCGCGTGTAATTGGCGCCATTCGCGCAACAATTTAATCAAGCGTACGATTAACTTATGAAACGTCGCGTGGCCATGCTCATGGTGCACACCTGTCCCCTGGAACAAGCGGGTATTGGTGATGCTGGTGGCATGAATATCTATGTTGCTGAAAGTGCGGCACGTATGGCAGCGCAAGGAGTGGAAGTTGATATTTTCACTCGTCGTGATCATTTAGATCTGCCAGAAGTTGTAGAACTTTCCCCAGGTGTAAATGTGCATCACCTAGATGCCGGACATGATCTGCATCTAACAAAAGAGCAGGTTCCTGCATACTTTAGCGATTTATCTGCTGAATTTAAGAAGGCACTTTCTGGAGAAAGAAGTTATGACCTAATTCATTCGCATTATTGGTTATCTGGAAAAGTTGCGATGCCCGTTGCCAAAGAATTGAAACTTCCTTTAGTTCACACCATGCACACCATGGCGCGCGTTAAGAATTTAAATCTGGCCGAAGGTGAAAGACCAGAACCAATGATTCGCGTGCAAGGTGAAACCCAGATCGTTGCTGCGGCAAGTGCGCTGACAGCAAATACGGATGCCGAGGCTGCCAGCTTGGTTTCCTTATATGACGCTTGCCCAGACACGGTGCATTTGGTCACCCCTGGCGTTGATCTTTATAACTTCACACCTGGCGCGGGACGAGCGGTGGCACGCAAGGAAATTGGTATCGCAGCCGATACCCACGTTATTACTTTCGTGGGACGCATTCAGCCACATAAAGGGCCCGAGATATTGATTCAGGCGATTTCCGAAACGCTTTCACATTCACCGAACTTGCGACCAAAGTTGCGTGTTTTCATTATTGGTGGCGCATCTGGTGCAAATGGCAGTGAAGTAGAAAGGCTGAAAGAGTTAGTTAGTTGGCTAAATCTTGCCGATGTCATTTCATTCTTGCCGCCGGTACCACGCGCTGAATTACCGAATTGGTATCGCGCCGCAGATTTAGTTTGCGTTCCTAGTTACTCAGAAAGTTTCGGTTTGGTAGCACTTGAAGCGCAAGCTTGCGGAACACCTGTTGTTGCAACGGCAGTTGGCGGCCTTCGCACGGCAGTTGCTGACGGTATTTCTGGCGTACTCGTCGATGGCCATGATCCACGCGCTTGGTCTTCAGTCCTAGCTCGCTTACTGCAAGAACCACAACGCCGGGTATTACTTTCCATGGGAGCGATCGAGCATGCATCGCACTTTGGTTGGGATGCCACCGCCCGTGGAACTTTAGATATTTATGATCAAGTAATTACTGATGCAGCGCGCGTCAACAAATCGATCGGTTAGTAAGTTGGCGGCCTTGGATCCACGTGAAGTAATCTTAGAATTTCTAGAATCACACGATCTGGAATATGAGGAAAAAGATGGCAAGACTTTTCTGATTACTTTGCCAGGTGAGAAAAAACTACAGACACATTGCGCTCTAATTATTGGCGATCATTCACTGAGTATCAACGCATTTGTAATTCGCAAACCCGATGAAAACGTTGGCGCAGTTCATGCCTGGTGCATGGCCAAGAATGCTGGGATGTATGGGATCGCCTTTGCTATCAACGAACTTGGGGACATCTTCTTAGTTGGCCGTTTGCCACTTGCAGCGGTGACAGATCGCGAGATTGATCGACTAGTCGGTGCGGTATTGCAGTATTCAGATTCATCATTTAATCCATTACTGGAATTGGGCTTTGCCAATTCAATTCGTCGCGAATGGGCTTGGCGAGTAAGCCGTGGTGAATCTCTGGCAAATCTTGATGCTTTTAAGCATTTGATTTAATTATTAGCGCCTTACGTGGCAAGATAAGCACTATGTCGAACTACGAATTGATCTTGTTGCGCCACGGTGAATCCGAATGGAATGCCAAGAACCTATTTACTGGTTGGGTAGACGTTCGCTTATCACCAGCAGGTGAAGCCGAAGCTGCTCGCGGCGGAAAGCTATTAGCCGAACGCAATCTTTTGCCAGCTGTTGTTCACACATCACTTTTACGTCGCGCCATTCACACATCGCAGTTAGCCCTTGATGCCTGCGATCGACATTGGATTCCGGTTCATCGCTCATGGCGCTTAAATGAACGCCACTACGGCGTTTTGCAAGGCAAAGATAAAAAGGAAACTTTGGCCACATATGGCGAAGAACAATTTAAGTTATGGCGTCGTTCATACGATGTTCCACCACCACCAATTGATGCAGATGACCCATATAGCCAAGCCAGCGATGCGCGCTACGCTGATTTAGGCGCCGATCTACCAGCAACGGAATGCCTGAAAGATGTTGTCGCTCGGATGATCCCCTACTGGAAAGAATCGATTATCCCTGATCTAAAAGCTGGCAAACGAGTATTAGTAACTGCTCACGGTAATTCGCTGCGTGCTTTAGTTATGCATTTAGATGGAATTTCGGAATCAGATATTGCAGAACTGAATATTCCTACTGGAATTCCACTGCTCTATAACTTGGATTCAAATTTTGCACCGCTTAAAAAAGGCGGAGAGTACTTAGATCCAGAGACAGCGAAGGCTGCTATTCAGGCAGTTGCGAATCAGGGGAAGCGTTAACTGTTCCAGAAGTAATGTTTTTATAGTCATCGCGCTTGTCGCGAATAATTACTTCAGCAGTAACTAACCCGGCACGAGCAAATCCAAGTGAGAGTTTTACATGGCGACCTGCAACCGGTGCTACGCCGAAGAAAACCGCCTTGGCGTTTGCGCTATCGCCTTCAAAACGAATAGGTGCATTCTGCTTGAGTAAGTTCTCACCGGTAAGAGTTGCTTGGTTTCCACCGACTGCAACGCCCAGTAACTGATCTGTTTCCGCGCCTTGGTTAATAATGGTTCCAACAAGGACGGCATCGCCTGTTTCGGTTGCAACAATGAGCATGTTAAGAATCTTTATTTTGCTGCCATTTTCAGTAATGGTTACTTCAACACCGTCGGTTACTTGCGTGATATTTCTTGAGGCCGCATTTTGTCCAGCACCGCAAGCTGTTAATGAAGTTGCAAGCACAAGTGCAGAAGTTATCGTGATGGCGCGACGCATAGGGCTCATTCTCTCACGTGTTTTTCGCTGGCGAATACATTCACGATTAACAGCAGGTGGCGCTTGCCGCTTGCGCAAAGCCCTTATTTAACTGGGTTTTCTTGCCCGTAAATCGCTGGTAGAATAGACCCTCTAGCGAAGGGCAACACATGACATTTAAGGTCGGCGAAACCGTTGTTTATCCTCATCACGGTGCAGCTCTAATCGAAGCGATTGAAACTCGAATCATTAAGGGCGAAGAACGTACCTACCTAGTCTTGAAAGTTGCACAAGGAGATCTAACAGTTCGCGTTCCTGCAGACAATGTAGATCTCGTCGGAGTTCGCGATGTTGTCGACAGCGCCGGCCTTGATCGCGTATTTAGCGTTCTACGTCAGCCTTACACAGAAGAACCAACCAACTGGTCACGTCGCTACAAGGCCAATCTAGAAAAGCTTGCCTCAGGAGATGTCATTAAGGTCGCCGAAGTTGTACGCGATCTCTACCGCCGCGATCTAGATCGTGGTCTCTCTGCTGGTGAAAAGCGCATGCTCGCCAAGGCGAAGCAGATCCTGATCTCTGAGCTAGCTCTTGCTGAGCGCACAGATGAAGAGAAGGCTGCAGTTCTCCTTGACGAGGTTCTCGCTTCTTAAGTAAAACCTTCATCCCATGATCGCTGCAATCATCGCTGCTGCAGGCAGTGGCGAAAGATTTGGCGCATCAATCCCAAAAGCCTTAATCCAACTTGGTGATCGCACCCTCATTGAACATGCCGTTTCGGCGATCTCATCTGTTGCAGATCAAATAATTGTTACATCACCTGCCGGATATGAAAAAGAAATACAGAAGCTAGTTGGCGATGGCATAAGCGTTGTAACAGGTGGGGCTACTCGCTCAGAAAGTGTGCGCATTGCTTTATCAAAAGTTTCATCCGATGCCGAATTTGTATTAATCCATGATGCCGCCCGTGCGCTGGCTTCTCCTGATTTAGCAAAGCGAGTTGTAGCGGCACTTAAAAGCGGCGATGTCGCAGTTATTCCAGGGTTGGCACAGACAGACACCGTAAAAATTGTTGGCACAGATGGAATTGTTACTGCCACACCAGATCGCACTTCAATGCGCCGGGTGCAGACTCCCCAAGGATTTACCTACGCAGTTATTAATCAGGCACATGCCCAAGCAGGTGAGGCAACAGATGATGCGGCCCTGGTTGAATCACTCGGTAAGAGCGTTCGCGTTATTGATGGCGAAGAACGTGCGCTAAAAATTACGACTCCAGCAGATTTAGCAACAGCGCTGCAATTTTTGGGTCAATCAGATTCATTTAAATCAGGTGTTGGCGTGGATGCCCATCACTTTGAAGTAGGACGTCCACTTTGGTTGGCTGGTTTGTTGTGGCCAGATCAAGATGGTGTTGAAGGACACTCAGATGGAGACGTTGCAGCACATGCAATCTGTGATGCTTTATTTGCGGCAAGTGGTCTTGGTGACTTGGGTTCTAATTTCGGAACAAATAAGCCAGAATATAAAGGCGCATCAGGTACTGCGTTATTAGAGCAAACGCTGGCGCTGGTTGAAAAAGCTGGATATCGAATTTCACATGTATCAGTACAAGTAATTGGCAATCGCCCCAAGATTGGTGCACGTCGCAGCGAAGCGATCGCTGCACTATCCGAGGCTTTAAGCGGTGCCGAAGTCGCGCTACTTGCAACAACAACCGATGGCATGGGCCTAACCGGTGAAGGCAAGGGCATTGCAGCCATTGCATCAGCGCTGATTTATTCTAAATAACCTTCGCAAGATAGACTTGGCCAATGAGTTCGCTATCTTTATATGACACGCTAACGCGAACCACATCACCTTTTGTGCCGCTTAAAAAAGGCGAAGTCGGAATTTATCTGTGCGGTGCAACCGTACAAGCACCACCGCATATTGGGCACGTGCGCTCTGGCGTTAATTTCGACATATTGCGCCGCTGGCTTACCAAATCAGGCTATAACGTAACCTTTATTCGTAACGTCACAGATATAGATGACAAGATTTTGCATAAGGCAGTTCACGAGAAAGCGCCTTGGTGGGCAGTTGCTATGAAATACGAGCGGGCATTTTCTGATGCATACGCTGCGTTAAATGTTCAACCACCAACTTATGAGCCACGTGCTACTGGTCACATAACTCAGATGATCGAATTAATGACTTTGTTAATCGAAAAAGGTGCCGCGTATGCGCCAGGCAATGGTGATGTTTATCTAGAAGTTCGCAAACTTAAATCTTATTTAACGCTATCTCGTCAACAAGTAGATGACTTGCTGCCGGCAGCTGATGCCGATGAAACATATAAAAAAGACCCACGCGACTTTGCACTTTGGAAAGCGGCAAAGCCTGGAGATCCATCTTGGCCAACTCCTTGGGGAGCAGGTCGTCCAGGTTGGCACTTGGAATGTTCGGCAATGGCGCATGCTTATTTAGGTGAAGCCTTTGATATTCACGGCGGCGGCCTTGATTTGATTTTCCCGCACCACGAAAACGAGATTGCCCAATCCGAAGCGGCTGGATACGCGTTTTCAAAGCGCTGGATGCACAACGCTTGGGTGACGGCATCCGGTGAGAAGATGAGTAAATCACTTGGTAACTCACTTCAAGTCGTTGAACTTTTAAAATCTGTACGCGGCATTGAACTTCGCTGGTATTTAGGCAGTGCGCATTACCGTTCAATGCTCGAGTTCTCACATGAGGCTTTAGCAGAATCAGCAACTGCCTTTCGTCGCATTGAAGGTTTCCTAATACGCTCAACTGAAATTCTCGGAGCTGCGCCAACTCCAGTTATTTCTCAAGGTTTTACCGATGCCATGAACGATGATTTAGCGGTACCAACTGCTTTAGCGGGTATTTCTGAGGCGCTGCGCCTTGGAAATAGCGCAATTACTTCAGGGGATAAAAAAGGAATTAAAGCCAGCGCAGATGAAATCCGTGGCGCACTTGAAATACTCGGTTGTGATCCTTTTGATCCAGTATTTTCAACAAGTGGTGGAGAAGATTTAACCAGCGCGCTAGATGGAGTAATTCAATTAGCTTTGGCACAACGCACCGCAGCGCGCGATCGAAAAGACTTTGCAGCATCTGATCAAATTCGCGATGGATTAGCTGCACTTGGAATAGTTATTGAAGACACAGCACAAGGGCCACGTTGGTCTATCTCACAGATAAGCGAGAAGTAAATGGCCGGCACTGCAAAACCTCGTGGCGCAGCTCGTTCAAGTTCGAAAAAAGGACCAACTGGTGGAACTGGTGGAAAAAATAAACGTCGCTTAGAAGGCAAAGGTCCAACACCTAAGGCTGAAGACCGTCCGTATCACGCAGCTGCAAAGCGAAAGAAGGCTGCTGAAAAGAAAGTCTCCCCTCGCACTCGCACTGGCCGAAGTGAAAAGCCAAAAGGTGAAATTGTTTCTGGTCGCAACGCAGTACTTGAGGCACTTCGTGCCAGCGTTCCTGCAACTGAACTAATTGTTGCGCGCAGTATTGATGTTGATGATCGTGTTGCCGAAGCGTTGCAACTGGCTTTACACCTGCAACTTCCAATCCGTGAAGTGCACCGTGCTGAGCTAGAAGGCATAAACGCAAATAGCCAAGGAATTATCTTGGCGATTAAGCCTTATCAATACTCTTCATTCCAAGAAATTGCAGAACGTGCCAACCATCCGATTTTGATCGTGGCACTTGATGGCGTTACAGATCCACGTAACCTGGGTGCAATTGTGCGAAGTGCTGCAGCATTTGGCGCCGCAGGAGTTGTTATGACCGAACGTCGCGCTGCAGCAATGACGGCATCTGCTTGGAAATCATCTTCTGGCGCGGCGGCACGTTTGCCCGTTGCACAAGTAACAAATATGGCGCGCACCATCGAAGATGCTAAGAAATTAGGCTGTTTCGTTATCGGTTTAGATGGCGAATCAGATCAAACCCTAAGTGGCATGAAAGTTGCTAAAGAGAATGTCATGATTGTTGTTGGCTCTGAAGGCAAAGGACTCTCTCGCTTGGTCCGCGAAAAGTGCGACCTAGTTGTATCGATTCCAATGCGTGCAACCACTGAATCACTTAACGCCAGTGTGGCAACATCAATCGCCTTGTTCTGGGTGGATGAGCAGCGCCGTAAATAGTTAGAAAGATATAGGAAAATGAAGTACAAACGTTTAATCGTCTGTGGAGATTCATACTCTGAGGGCATGTCCGATGAGATCGTTAACGGGCAATATCGCGGATGGGCAGATCGCATCGCCGATGTAATGGCGCGCGCAGAGCCTGAATTCACTTATGTAAATTTGGCGATACGTGGCAAATTGCTTAAGGAAGTTATCGATGACCAGTTGCCAGTTGCAATTGGTTATGTGACTGGTCCAGATACTTTGTTATCTTTTCACGCTGGTGCAAATGATGCGTTGCGTCCAAGTTACAAACCCGAGGTCGCGCAGGCACTTTATGCGCAAGGTGTGCGCCGTGCCGCTGCAACTGGTGCCACATTGATGTTATTTACTGTTTTAGAACGCACCGGAAACACAGGTCGTGGCTCAGATGTTTGGGCAGCTCGCTTTGGTGAATTCAATAAAATTGTTCGTGAAGTTGGCGCTGAAGTTGGCGCAATAATTATCGATGCCAATAGCGAAACATTTTTTAACGATAATCGTTTTCTCGCCTTTGACCGCCTACATTTAAATGCCGAAGGACACAATCGCGTTGCCCAAGCGCTTCTAGAAAAATTGGGTTACCAATTCGATTCTGCTTGGCGCATTCCGCTTGCACCAGCGCCAGCATCGTCTTTGTTATCACGACGTATTTCATCTACAATTTGGTTCTTCACATTTGCACTGCCTTGGATTTGGCGCAGATTGCGCGGCAAATCTTCAGGAGATGGCAGAAGCGCTAAATATCCAACGCCTACGCGCTGGCCCGTTTAGCCGCTGTCCATAGCCTGATCACTACACGTTCATCTAGAAAGGGGAGTATTACAACATGCCTGAAGCGCATCATCTGATCGATCGCGAGTTAAGTTGGCTCTCCTTTAACGAGCGCGTTCTAGAAATGGCTGAAGATAAATCTGTGCCGCTTTTTGAACGTATTCGTTTCTTAACTATTTTTGCATCGAACCTTGATGAATTTTATATGGTGCGCGTTGCCTCGCTATTGAGCAAGTTAGAAAGTAATCCAAATGCAGTAAATTCTGCTGGGTTTACCCCAGGTGAATTACTTGAAGCGATTTCAGTTCGGGCGCGCGAGCTAACTCTTCGCCATGCCAAGCTATTTGAGGACCAGATTGTCGACGAACTTGTAAATGAAAAGATCGAAATCATTCGCTGGGATGGGTTAAGTGATGAAGAACGCAGCTACGTCTCGCGCATCTTTAGTGATCGCATCTTTCCGGTACTAACTCCGCTGGCTGTTGATCCTTCCCACCCATTCCCATATATCTCAGGGCTCTCATTAAATTTAGGTGTAATGGTTAGGAATCCAAAGACTTCTGAGGAATATTTTGCAAGAGTTAAAGTGCCACCAATTCTTTCTCGCTTTATCTCAGTTAGCCCCGCTCCACACAGCACTCGCTTCCTGCCACTTGAAGAATTAATTGCGATCCATCTGCAAGAACTCTTTCCAGGAATGTTAATTGAAGACCATTACACATTCCGCATCACCCGTAATCAAGATATTGAACTTGAAGATGAAGATACTGAAAATTTGCTTACCTCAATTGAACAAGAGCTTGCCCGTCGTCGTTTCGGGCCACCAGTTCGTTTGGAAATTGAATCTGGCGTTGGTGAGAAGCTGCGCAATAAATTATGTGAGCAATTAAATATAAATCCAGCAAATGTGATCTCACTACCCGCACCACTTAACCTGCGTGATCTGATGAAGATTGCAGATTTAGATCTACCAAAACTTAATTTTCCTGCCTTTAGCTCTCGCACGGTGGCTTCACTTCGTGAGGTTGATGCCGAGGAACCGGAGCTATTCTTCGCGGCGATTCGCCAAGGCGAAATCCTGTTGCACCACCCTTATGAGTCATTTACCTCATCCGTTGTGCAGTTCTTGCAGCATGCAGCACAAGATCCAGCTGTATTGGCGATCAAACAGACTTTGTATCGCACATCGGGTGACTCACCAATTATTGAAGCGCTAATTGAAGCTGCAGAGGCGGGTAAGCAAGTTTTGGCAGTGATCGAACTTCGCGCGCGTTTTGATGAGCAAGCAAATGTGCGCTGGGCTCGCAAACTAGAAGCCGCTGGCGTTCACGTTGTTTATGGCCTTATGGGGCTAAAGACCCACGCCAAGTTATCTCTTGTAGTGCGCGATGAAGCACAAGGGCTGCGCCTTTACTGTCATATGGGAACCGGAAATTACAATCCAAAGACTGCGCGTTTCTATGAAGATTTAGGAATACTTAGCGCTGACCCTGTGTTGACCGAAGATTTAACTAAGTTATTTAATCAATTATCAGGTTTTGCTCCACATTCAACTTATTCACGCTTGCTTGTGGCACCACGCACTTTGCGCAGTGGATTGTTAGAAAAGATTGCCAATGAAACGGCGATGGCTAAGGCTGGCCTACCTTCAGGTATTCAAATAAAACTTAACTCTTTGCTGGATGAAGAATTCGTTGAAGCACTTTATGAAGCATCACAAGCTGGCGTTAAGGTCGATATTGTGGTTCGCGGAATCTGTTCATTGCGTCCAGGAATTGCTGGGCTATCTGAAAACATCACCGTGCGCTCGATCTTGGGCCGTTTCCTTGAGCACTCTCGTATTTATCACTTTGTCAGCGGCGGAGATGATGAATTCTGGATCGGTAGCGCTGATCTAATGCATCGCAATCTTGATCGTAGAGTTGAAAGTTTGGTTCGTATTGAGCGCCCCACACATAAAGCATCATTGCAAGAGGTATTTGATTTATCGCTAAGCGAAGAGACGGCAAGTTGGCACCAGCATCAAGATTCCTGGAAACATGTCGGCAAAAATACAAAAGGTGAACCTTTGCAAGATCTGCAGAGCCTTTATATCAAGCGCTATAAGAAAGCCCACTAATGCCCAAACAATCTGATGCGCTACTAATTCAGGCTGCCGGCGCAGTTTTATGGCGCAAGTCTGATGTTTCGCAATTAGAAATTGCTGTCATACATCGCCCGAGATATGACGATTGGTCATTGCCTAAAGGCAAAGTTGAATCTGGTGAATCACATATTTCTGCCGGCTACCGCGAAATTCAAGAAGAGACAGGGTATGAATCAACATTCGGTCCCGAAATCGGAACTGTTGTATACAAACTTGAAGGCGCCCCCAAAGAAGTTAGATATTGGGCTGCAGCCGCAACGATAAAGACTGGAACTCCAAATCCAAAAGAAGTAGATGAAGTTCTCTGGTTGACACCTGATAAAGCAAAAGAGAAGTTATCTAATAAAGATGATCGCGCAATAGTTGATTTCTTTCTGGAATTTGGAGTAGATACTTTTCCAATTATTTTGCTACGTCATGCCAAAGCGTTAAAGCACACCGAATGGGATGGCGATGATGGTGATCGTCCCCTGGAACATCGTGGCCAGTTACAAGCCAAGCGATTGCTTCCAATTTATCTTCCATATGGAATATCCGAAGTACACACATCAGATGCCTTGCGTTGCATTGAGACAATCGATCTAATGGCACGTTTGATAGAAAAGACAGCAATATTTTCAGCAGATCTATCTGAATATGGCTATGCCAAAGATAAAGAAGCTCCACTTGATTACGTTCAAGATTTGATGGATCGTGGCGTTTCAGCGATTGTCTGTAGCCATAATCCAATTATTCCAAAGTTGGTTAAGAAGTTGGTTGGCAAAAAATACTTTAAATCAATGGATCGGGAGTTAGAACCAGCTCAAGCCATTGTTCTGCACTGTCGCGCAGGTGAAGTAATAGCCTGCGATTGGATCGACGAACCAATTCTTTAGTTTAACGTTCCATCCAGTCTAGCCAGCGTAAAACAATGCCTTCACGTAGCGCCCAAGGGCAGATCTCTAATTCATTTATCTGCAATTTTTCCATTGCAGTATGAGCAACAATGGCTCCGGCAACAATTTGACGAGCTCGGCTCTGTGAAACTCCAGGCAGCTCTGCGCGCTCTTTATTAGACATTGCCTGCAACTTTGGGATCATCTTGTTTAGTGAATTAATTTTTAGGTATTTTGCGTTGTCATCAAACCAATGTTCACCAAGTCGAGCTAAAGTTCTAAAAGTTTTACTAGTTGCAACAAAGTGATCTGCAACGTGATCCATGATGTCGCGAGGAACTGATTCCTTAACTTGTTCAGCAACGTAGTTTTCTAGCGCCTTAATTTCTTTTGAGGTATGCGGATCAGAGTCCAAATATTCGCGAGTTAAGCGCGATGCTCCCAGCGGTAGTGAAATTGTGGCTTCAGCGCTTTCATCATCGCCGACAGCAATTTCAAGTGAACCTCCGCCAATATCTAAAACTAGTAAACGACCACTTGACCAGCCCAGCCAACGGCGAACCGCCAGAAAAGTCATACGTGCTTCTTCATCTCCTGTGAGAACTTGCAGATCAATTTCAAATTTCTGGTTTATCTGATCAAGGATCTCTTTTCCATTCCTAGCATCGCGAATTGCGGAAGTGGCAAAGGCTAAAATTTCCTCCGTTTGGAATTCGTGTGCATGTGAGATCGCATCTGCGATAGCAGTCTCTAGAAGTTCTACACCTTCAGAAGTTATATCGCCCTCTTTATTTAAATATTCATGAAGGCGAAGTTCAACTTTTTGACTGGTTGCTGGGCTTGGACGCGCACCGGGGTGGGCATCAACTACTTGGAGGTGGACAGTGTTTGATCCCACATCTAAAACGCCCAATCGCATGCGCCTAAACCTACCTGCTTGCGGCGATTGCGCCGTTGATTTTTACATTACGCCGTTAACTGCCATAATTGCGAACTGTTGCTCACAAGGCAATTGGCCTCTCTAGCTCAGTGGTAGAGCAGCGCACTTGTAATGCGCAGGTCGTCAGTTCAATCCTGACGGGGGGCTCCAGTATTAACCCGATAACGAAGGGGGTAACAATGAAAGATTATTCATTTCCCCATGAGCAATTCGATGAATTACTTGGCGCAAATGCCGAATATGTAAAGTCATTTAAGTATTCCGAGTTATCAGGTAGCGCTGCCAAAGGTTTGGCGATTGTGACCTGCATGGATTCACGCATCAACCCACTTTCAGTTGTCGGAATGCGATCTGGGGATGCCAAGATTTTACGTAACGCTGGTGCGCGCGTAACTGAGGACGTCATTCGCACCCTGGTCCTAGCAACATACTTGTTAAACGTGGATCGCATCCTGGTTATGCCACATACCGATTGCGCTATGGCGCGCGGTGATGAAGCAGATATCCATGCCTTAATTGATGACAAATTTGGCGTTGATACTCGCTCACTTGAATTTCGCACAACCCGCGATCAAAAAGCAGCGCTGGCCGTTGACGTTAATCGCATTCGGGCATACCCGCTATTGCGTGAAGGTGTGACTGTGGCTGGTGCTATTTATGATGTTAAGACCGGATCTATTCAGCCGGTTGATTGCTAACTCGCCGAATCGGCATCTTTGTAACTGGATAATTTAAATCCGTTAAGAATTGATGAACTAGAGCGCTAAATAAAGCTGGTTTTTCCTTCGGTGCGCCGTGCGAAGTGCCAGGCATAATCGCTAACTGGCTCAACTCAATTGCCCGATACATCGAAAGTGTGTGCTCGTGTGAAATCACATCGTCATCGCCGGCAATAACCAATGTGGGGCATTGAATCTTTGCTAATTCGCTCAATGAAATATCTGGCTCACTTTCCCAGATGTCTAACATCTTCTTTATCTTTTCAACAAGTGTGTGTGGGGCATCTGGTGACGTGATGGCATATTCAGCCTTATCTTCCTCACTTGGCTCGGCAAAAGGCATTTCAATCACGGTTGCAGAATGGTGATAGTTGGCTCCAATTAAAACTAGTGATTTAACTAATTCGGGGCGAGTGATCGCAATGGACATCGCGATTATGCCGCCATCTGACCAGCCAATTAAATGTGCTGGCTCCTTAACAACATCTTCTAAGTAGGCAATCGCCTCACGAATTTGATATTTAAAGTGAAAAGATTCGGCTTGATCGGCAGTAAATCCGTGGCCACTGCGATCGTAGGCAAATAAATGAAAATCAGGTTCAAGATCTGGCGTTAAAACATAATCCCAGTGCGATGTTTGGCTTAAGCCGCCATGCAAAAGCACAACGGCTTCGCCATTGTTTTCCCATTCGTAGGAATAGACCTGATGCCCGCGCAGATCAATGTGATCAGGCATTTACTTACTGGCTATCCATAATGTGGCGATTGCCGCGGTCGAAGGTTAAATAGTTCCAGGTCCAATCGGCGATCGTGCCGATCTTGTTGCGGCCACCGAGTAAGTAGAACAAATGCAGCCAAAGCCAGGCATACCAAGCGGGGATTCCAGTTATTTGGATTCCCTTAAATTGCACAACGGCCTTGTGGCGGCCGATAGTTGCCATAGAACCTTTATCTAGATATTTAAAATCTTGTAATACCTGGCCGCGATTGGCACGCAAAATTTGTTTTGCAACCCAGCGCGCTTGTTGCATTGCAACCGGTGCAACCATCGGCAAGAAACGCCCCGCTTTATCTTTAGCACCTGAAATATCACCGATCGCCCAGATGTGTGGGTAATTATTCACTCGCAAGTTTTGTTCAACGCTTATGCGAGTTCCTTCAAGTGGCAAGTTAAGCAGCGCACCCGTTGGCTCACCCTTAACGCCAGCTGCCCAGATTGTTACTTCTGAAGGTATGGCCGCTTGATCCTTAACTAATATTTGACGCGGCTTAACTTCTTGCACTGCTGTGTTTAGTAAAACTTTTACACCCAACTTTTCTAAATCTTTCTTAGCGCGAGCTGAAAGTCTTTCACTGAACATAGGCAAGATCCGTGGCCCAGCTTCGAGCAGATAAATATCTATATGTTTAGCGGCGTTTGCTTCATCGTTCTTAAGCGGACCGCGCTTAAGTTCGGCCAGCGCACCAGCCATTTCTACGCCAGTTGGACCGCCACCGACAACTGTTAGAGATAAACGAGTCTGATCTTCAAAGCGGCATAAGTCTTCAAATCGACGCATGACTTCGGCGCGAATACCGATCGCTTCATGCACGCTCTTCATGCCGAGTGCATGTTCTGTGACGCCTTTAACGCCAAAGTCTGCAGTTGAAGAACCGAGGGCCACAACTAGATGATCAAATTCAAGAGTTTCTGAAGAGTCCAGTTTTACAGATTTATTCTTGTGATCCACTGAAATCGGTGAGCCCATTCGAAACTTAACTCCACTTTTACGTAGCGCACCACGCACGGGGTGGGCAACGTGATCGGCTGCAAGTCCTGCCGTTGCCACCTGATATAAAAGCGGCAAGAAAGTTTGGAAATTGTGGCGATCAACGACTGTGACATCAGCATCCTTGGCCAGCGCTTTTGCCGCGGTTAGCCCGCCAAAGCCAGCGCCAAGTATTACGACGCGAGGTCGTGTGGAAGTTGCCATGTACGCAGTCTAGGCTCTGAACTATGAACTCGCAGCGCTTAATCTTGGTTACCGGAGCATCTGGCTACGTCGGCGGACGTTTAGTCAGGACACTGATTGAAGAGAATTTAAATGTTCGAATATTTGTACGTGATTGGCATAAAGTCCAAGGGCAACCATGGGCATCTTCGGTAGAAATTAGTGAAGGTAGCGCTGAGAATCGAGCAGACCTTGATAGCGCGCTTTTCGGAGTTCACACCGCTTTTTACCTTTTGCACTCGATAAACCTCGGTTCTAATTTTGACGAGATTGAGGCGAAGATGGCGCGCGACTTTGCGCAGGCGGCAGAGGCTGCTGGCGTTACACAAATTGTTTACTTAGGTGGAATCGCTAACGATAAAAACATTAGTAAACACTTAGCCTCGCGCGCTCGCACTGGAGCGGAACTGGCAAGCACTTCAGTTCCAGTCATGGAGCTGCGCGCCGGAATTATTATTGGTTCAGGTTCAGCTAGCTTTGAAATGTTACGTCATCTAACACATCGCCTGCCGATTATGACAACTCCTAAATGGGTAATGAATCGCACTCATCCAATCGCGATTCGCGATGTACTTTATTATTTAAAAAGTGCAGCGCTACTTGAAAAACCAGTAGATAAAGTTTTTGATATTGGCGGTCCAGAAGTTTTGACTTATGCCGACATGATGCAGAAGTTTGCAAAATTATCAGGGCTTAAAAAGCGGATCATCGTCAAGATTCCAGTTCTCACCCCCAATCTTTCTAGTCTATGGATTGGACTAGTTACACCAGTACCGACTGCTCTGGCTCGCCCACTAGTTGGCTCACTCATTAGTGAGGTCGTTGCAGATCCAGCAAAAAATATTGGTGCAACGATTGCACTTCCTGCTGGAGGATTGACTGATGTATCGACTGCTATGACGCTTGCGCTTTCCAAGATAAGTGCTCACAGCGTGGAAACCCGTTGGTCGGATGCAACAAGTCCAACTGCGCCATGGCAGAAAGCGCAGAGCGATCCTGATTGGGCCGGTGAAATGGTTCTGCGCGATCGTCGTGAAAGCACAACGGATGCAACTGCAACTTCTCTTTGGCGAGCAGTTGAATCAATTGGTGGCGATAACGGTTGGTATGGCGCTGATTTGCTCTGGTTCTTGCGCGGTTTAATTGACCGATTCTTTGGTGGAGTAGGACTTCGTCGCGGGCGGCGTGATCCAGTTAATTTGCGCGTGGGAGATAGTTTAGATTTCTGGCGAGTAGAAGAGCTCGAACGCGGCGTTCGATTAAAACTATATGCCGAAATGATTTTGCCAGGTAAAGCGTGGTTGGAATTTACAATCATTGAAGATCAGGGCAAACGAATAGTCCGTCAAGAAGCGAGTTTCTCACCACGTGGTTTAGGTGGTCAGTTGTATTGGTATGCAGTGCTTCCTTTTCACTTCTTCGTCTTTCCAACCATGCTACGTAATTTGATTCGAAAAGCTAATCGCACCGATTATGCCAATTCATAATTTTTCACCAGAAGTGCAAGCACTAGCTGATGAAATATTGGCTTACAGTTTGCAGCGCCTAAAAGATGATCCTCCCCTAGATGGCCCGCGCACAGCAGATGATTTGTTTAACGAAGTTGGAAATACGATTACCGCCAAGGGTTTGGGCGGCCATGAAGCGTTAGAAGTATTTACAAATGTATTGGCGAAAGCGTGTATCTCAACAGATCATCCGCGTAACTTAGCATTTATCCCATCGGCCCCAACCGAATATTCCAATCTCTTTGATCTAGTCGTTGGTGCGAGTTCACTTTATGGCGGATCTTGGCAAGAAGGAGCGGGCGCTGTATTTGCTGAAAACCAAGCGCTGCGTTGGATCTCAGATTTAGCAGGTTTACCTGCAAGTGCCGGCGGTGTTTTTGTGCAAGGCGGCACGATTGGAAATCTCTCCGCTTTAGTTGCAGCGCGAGCTCATGCAAGAGGTAAATATCCAAATACTTCGCGATGGGCAATTGCCTGTAGCGCCGAAGCGCACTCATCTATTGCTAGCGCTGCCAACATCATGGATGTAGAACTACTGAGTATTGAACCTGGAGCCGATCGCAAATTACATGGCGATGCGGTGGGTGTGGCAATAGATAATTTGCATGCCACATCGCAAACTCGGGTATTTGCAGTGGTAGCAACGGGTGGAACAACTAATCTGGGAATTGTTGATGACTTAACCTCAGTTGGTGCTGCAACACACGAGCGAGATATCTGGTTTCACGTTGATGGCGCATACGGCCTTGCCGCACTCTGTGCTCCCTCGGTTCGCACAAGATTTAGCGGTGTTGAAGCCGCTGATTCTTTAATCGTTGATCCACATAAATGGTTATTTGCACCCTTTGATGCCTGCGCACTTATCTATCGCAATCCCGAGATAGCAAAGCAAACCCATACCCAACATGCTTCATATTTAGAAACACTTCGCGATGACTCTTGGTCACCATCGGATTATGCAATTCACTTAACTCGTCGCGTCCGCGGCTTACCATTCTGGTTCTCACTTGCCGCCCACGGAACTGATGCATACACCGAAGCGATGGAGAAAACACTTGATGTGGCAAAGGCGGCAGCGCAATTAGTTAGAGAGCATGCAAATTTAGAACTGCTGATGGATCCAGAACTTTCCATCGTTGCATTTACTCGTAAAGGCTGGTCGGTTGTTGATTATCAAAAGTGGAGCGATAAATTATTGGCAGACCAGATCGGATTTATCCCGCCATCTTCAGATAAAGGTCAAGCCATCTTGCGTTTTGCCATAGTAAATCCATGGACAAAAATTTCAGATATTAAGATGATTTTGGATACTCTCTAAATCCCACAGTTAATGGGTTCTCTGGTTTAAGATTTACGCTATGTCAGCGCTGGAAAATAGTAATTCGCCAATGGCGGCTTCACTTAGTGATCTTGAAATTCGCATCCTAGATTTCGAATCTAATTGGTGGCGCTTTGCCGGTGCTAAAGAGTCTGCAATCAAAGAACTCTTTGACTTAAACGCTCCTCGCTACTACCAACTACTAAATGACCTGATCGACCGCGAGGATGCCCTTGCCGCCGCTCCGATGTTGGTAAAGCGGCTGCGCCGCCTGCGCGAGGCCCGCATGCTGGCCCGTTCTACTCGCTAAAGCCCTTAGTTCAGCCCTCGTTTTGCAGTGGGGAATAAGACCGTCTAGATTTGGCGTTAGCACTCTCGGGGTGTGAGTGATAAAACGCCCCCAAACAGCAGAACACCTACAAGGAGTAAGTACATGGCGAAGATGATTGCCTTTAATGAAGAAGCCCGTCGCGGATTAGAACGCGGAATGAACGTCCTAGCTGATGCGGTCAAGGTAACCCTTGGACCTCGCGGACGTAACGTTGTTCTTGAGAAGAAGTGGGGCGCCCCAACAATTACCAACGATGGCGTTTCAATCGCTAAGGAAATTGAACTTGATGATCCATGGGAAAAGATTGGCGCAGAATTAGTTAAGGAAGTTGCTAAGAAGACAGATGATGTCGCAGGCGATGGAACAACTACTGCAACCGTTCTTGCCCAGGCACTTGTTCGTGAAGGTCTGCGCAATGTTGCAGCCGGATCAAACCCAATGGCGCTAAAGCGCGGTATCGAAAAGGCAGTAGCTGCCATCGTCGCCGAACTCGCTTCAATGGCTAAGAGCGTTGATTCAAAAGAGCAGATCGCAGCAACCGCGTCCATCTCAGCCGCTGACTCCACAATCGGTGACATGATCGCTGAAGCAATGGACAAGGTCGGCAAAGAAGGCGTAATCACCGTTGAAGAGTCAAATACATTTGGTCTAGAACTCGAACTCACTGAAGGTATGCGCTTTGATAAGGGCTATATCTCTCCATATTTCGTAACTGATCAAGATCGTATGGAAGCAGTTCTAGAAGATGCCTACATCCTGATCGTTAACTCAAAGATTGCAAATATTAAGGACCTAGTTCCGGTCCTTGAAAAGGTTATGCAATCAGGTAAGCCACTTGCGATTATCGCCGAAGATGTTGAAGGCGAAGCGTTGGCAACACTTGTTGTAAATAAGATTCGTGGAATTTTCCGCGCAGCCGCTGTAAAGGCGCCAGGCTTTGGAGATCGTCGCAAGGCGATGTTGCAAGATATTGCCATCCTTACAGGTGCCACAGTTATCTCTGAAGAAGTTGGATTGAAACTAGAAAGTGCTGGCCTAGAACTTCTTGGTCGCGCTCGCAAAGTTGTAATCAGCAAGGAAGAGACAACCATTGTTGAAGGTGGCGGAGATGACGCACAGATCAAGGGCCGCGTTGCCCAGATTCGTGCTGAAATCGAGAAGTCAGATTCAGATTATGACCGCGAGAAGTTGCAAGAGCGTCTTGCCAAACTTGCTGGTGGCGTGGCGGTTATCAAGGCTGGCGCTGCAACTGAAGTAGAACTTAAAGAGCGCAAGCACCGTATTGAAGATGCAGTGCGCAACGCCAAGGCTGCAGTTGAAGAAGGCATCGTCGCCGGTGGTGGCGTTGCACTTTTGCAGGCAGCAACTCAAGCATTTAAGAAGTTAAAGCTAGAGGGTGAAGAAGCAGTCGGCGCAAAGATCGTAGAACTTTCGATCGAAGCCCCACTAAAGCAGATCGCAATTAACGCAGGACTTGAAGGCGGAGTCGTTGTAGAAAAGGTACGTCACCTAGAAAATGGTTTCGGACTAAACGCTGCAACTGGCGAATACGTAGACATGATCAAGTCAGGCATCATCGATCCAGCGAAGGTAACTCGTTCTGCACTACAGAACGCTGCATCGATTGCCGCTCTCTTCATCACTACTGAGGCTGTTATTACTGACAAGCCAGAGAAGAAGCCGGCTGCCCCAATGGGTGGCGATGGCGGCGGAATGGATTTCTAAATTCATGACAACGCAATTCGACGCACAAGAGATTGCAAGAAACGCCGCACTTGCTGATGCTGAAATGGCATCACAAGTCGGTGCTTTCATCTCTGTCGAATTCGATGATGAAAATCGCGTTGCAAGCTATCTCTTCGACGCAGCTATTCAAGGTTATAAAGGTTGGCGTTGGTGTGTCACTGTTGCAAAGGTTGATGCATCAGCCGATCCAACTGTTTGTGATGTAGTTGTTCTACCTGGACCTGATTCGTTATTGGCGCCGGATTGGATCGAATATAAAGATCGTATTTTGCCGGAAGATATTCAACCGGGAATCATTGTTCCAAGTGCGCTAGATGACACTCGTTTAGTTCCAGGTGTTAACGCACTTGCCCAAGATGAAGGTTTGGATGCAACAGAAGTATTTGATCTTGGCTTAATGCGTCCTCGTGTACTTTCTATTGAAGGACGCGATCAAGCAAGCAAGCGTTGGTATTCCGGTGATCGTGGTCCAAATACTCCATTGGCACAGAGCGCGCCAAAGCCTTGCGCATCATGTGGATTCTTTATCCCAATCGCAGGTTCACTTCGCGCATCATTTGGAGTTTGCGCGAATGCGATAGCACCAGATGATGCACGCGTAGTTTCAGTCGATCATGGCTGCGGCGCGCACTCCGAAGCTACGCTCTAGCGCTTAATTAATTGGGGTTCCAGCCCCGCACACCTTGCGATAAACTTGCCTCCTGTCCGCATCCCCGCGGCTACACGAGTACCGAAATTCTTATAAGGAGAACCTCATGCCTACAGGTCGCGTTAAATGGTTTAGCCTGGAAAAAGGTTTCGGATTTATCTCAAATGATGAAGGCGAAGATGTTTATTTAGCTGCAACTTCACTTCCTGAAGGCGTTACAACTGTAAAGCCTGGAACAAAAATCGAGTTCAGCATTATCGATAGCCGTAAAGGTCCACAAGCAATGTCAGTTCATGTTGTTGATGCGCCAGTTTCACTCGCTGAAAATTCACGAGTTAACAGCGATGATCTTGCAGCGATGATCGAAGACACAATCAAGATTCTGGATAAAGTCGGTAACGGTTTGCGCCATGGTCGCCATCCATCTGGCGTTGAAGCAGAACGTTTAGGCCGTGTACTTCGCGGTATCGCCGGGCAACTAGAAGCTTAAATACCGCTGCGCGCTGCGCGGCGTTTTGAATATCTAATACCCCAAAGTCCTAATGCTGTTCCTGCAACGCAGGTCCAAATCAATTTGCTGTCCGCCCCACTGAATAAAAGCGCAATGGCCGCTAAAACCCAGATCACGGTTCCAAAAGTGATTAGAGTTAACACAGAAGTTATCTCTGACTTATTTCCTGAACTCATAGAGAAAGCATACAAGCGATGGCAATAAAAGAGCACGGTAACTGGCGCTCTTTCCGCCATCGCAATTACCGAATTCTTTTCCCTGCCAATGCCGCATCCAATATTGGCAGCTGGGCGCAACGCGTCGCCCAAGATTGGTTGATTTTGGAATTAACCAATAACAGCGGAACGTATCTCGGTTTGATAACCGCCGTGCAATTTGCACCCGTTCTTTTCTTTTCACTCCACGGTGGCGCACTAGCTGATCGTGTGAATAAGCGAAAGCTATTAATTTTAACCAATATCATTGGCGCACTTTCCTCACTTGGACTAGGACTATTGGTTATCGCAGGGAATGTAAAAATATGGCATGTATTTTTCTTTGCGCTAACTCTCGGAGTTGCTGGAGCGTTGGATGCTCCAATTAGACAATCATTTACCTCTGAAATTGTTGGCCACTCAGATATTGCAAACGCGGTTAGTTTGAATTCGGCCAATTTCAACGCCGGACGCTTAATTGGCCCAGCCGTATCCGGCTTTCTAATCGCTCGCTTTGATACCGGTCCATCCTTTCTTATCAACGCATTTACCTACATTTTTGTGATTCTTGCACTCTTTCGCATGCGCGAATCTGATTTCTTTACTCAAGAGAAGAAAGTTACGCAAGGCACGGTGCGCGAAGGCCTGCAGTACGCACTTGCCCGCCCAGATTTATACGTGGTGATGTTGGTTGTCTTCTTTGTGGCCACCTTTAGTTTAAATATGCAGATCTTTAACGCACTAATGGCGACCAAAGAGTTTGGCAAAGGACCAGCATCATTTGGTTTGCTCGGCACCTATGTCGCAATTGGATCACTAACCGGGGCGCTACTTTCTGCCCGCTTAGAAAAACATCGACGCACCATCTTTGTAATTAAAGGTGGAGTTGCTTTCTCTCTGGCAACTGCGCTTTTATCTATTGCTCCGAACTACCTCTGGTACTCACTCTGGCTTCCGTTCTGTGGATTTAGCGCACTCACGATGTTGATCACCGCAAATTCCTTGGTTCAGGTTAACTGTGATCCGGCAATTCGCGGTCGCGTCAGCGGCATTTACTTACTGATCTTTATGGGCGGCACACCATTTGGATCGCCATTAATTGGTTGGTTAGTTGAAGTTATTGGTGTTCGGGAAACTATCGCGCTGTGCGGATCTATTTCGCTAGTTGCGTGTTTAACAATTTGGGTGATGTTCCGCGACAAAGTTGGTCTGCCGAAAGATATAACCGTTGAGGGAGTTCTACCAGCTTCCTATGACGATCAGCGCTAATAAACCGATCAAGGTAATAATTGTGACGATACGTCGGGTGCGATAACTCATTTAAACGTTATTCGCGGCTAGATGTTTGGAAGGTGAAATAAGAACCATAAGAAATCCTAAAGCAATTAACACTGGAACCATTATGTATGCGCGAGATATTCCAAAATTATCGCCCAGGATTCCAAGCAAAAGTGGAGAACTAGCGATTGCAATGCCGGCAGCGATCGAGCTTTTGCCGATTGATAAATCAGGACGGCCTTCGCTGAAGGCAACCATGCGCAGAGTAAAGAGTGGGAATTGCACGGAAATCCCAAGCCCAACGAAGAAGAGCGTTAGTAGAGAAAGCGCCAAGATATGTGATGACCAGAAGAATCCAAATGCTACAAATTGCAGCGCTAATGCGATCTTTAACTGTTCGTCGGCATGAAAACGTTTCATTAATCGCCCGCCATACCAGCGACCAGTACCGACTCCGGTTCCGAAGGCAATTACTGCAAGAGTGGAAATAGCAGAACTTGCATCTGTGCGATCGCTAATGAGGGATGCCGACCAGAATGATGTCGCGAACTCTGCGCTAATTGAGATGAAAAATCCAGTAAATGAAATCCAAAATCCGCGCGATAACTTGCCGCGTTGTGGTCCAGCTTCATCGGGAATATGTGAATCTGGCTGGTATTTGCGACCAAAGATAAACATTCCCAAAATAAATGGAATTGTGATCAATAGGCCGATGCGCCATTGGTCGCGAACAATATTTGCAGTTGTTCCAATTACAAAGTTTCCAGTAACAAAGCCTGCAATTGCCACAGCGTTGATCTGCGCCACCGCAGTATGCGATCGCTCAGCAAAAGCATGTGATCCGGCCGTATTCACATTGTTGATAACCACAGAAATTCCAAAGCCAGCAATCAGCGTGGCCAGCAGAGTTAGTTGCACTGGGGGAGAGAATACGAAAAATACAATGCCAACCGAGAAGATGATTAAACCTATCCAAGTCGAATTAGAACGTCCAAAACGGTGCACCATTTTTGAGTTAAGCCAGCCAGCGATAATTGCGGCAACGCCCATCGCAGTTCCGTGCAGCCCCGCGATGCTAAGTGATGTTCCTTGATCTTCTCGCAAAAGTGCTTGCGATGGACCAAAGCCACCAGTAAAGAAGTTAACTGTGGCTACCTGCAGAGCAAGCAGCCAGAACTGCCCATTGCGCTTAAAAGTTTTTGGCATCAGGTGAATTAAAGGGCAGTTACGACAAATTCAATTGATGCCGTCAGTGCATCGATATCACTTGGATCGACTGCGGGGAACATACCAATACGCAACTGGTTCTTTTCTAGCTTGCGATATGAGTCAGTATCTACGATTCCATTTGCACGAAGTGTGGCAGCTACAACGTTGGCATCGATTGCCTCATCAAAGTTAATAGTGCCAACTACCTTCGAGCGCATCGCAGGGTCTGTTACAAATGGAGTTGTGTATGAAGTCTTTTCGGCCCATGAATAAAGGCGTGATGATGAATCTGCGCTGCGACCTGCGGCGAATTTAAGGCCACCGTTTGTGTTCATCCACTCGATTTGATCGGCCAGCAACATCAATGTCATCAGCGCAGGAGTGTTGTAGGTCTGATCTAAACGAGAATTTTCAATCGCGATGCCCAGATCAAAGAAAGCTGGAACCCAACGTCCGCTGGCTTTAATTTTCTCTGCGCGCGCAATTGCCGCCGGGCTCATCAGCGCCACCCACAAGCCACCATCAGATGCAAATGATTTCTGTGGTGCAAAGTAATAAGTATCAAATTCTTTAGCGTCAACTTCTAATCCACCAGCAGCACTTGTTGCATCAACTAAAACTAGCGCGCCATCTGTTCCGGCTGGACGCTTGATTGGCATAGCAACGCCAGTAGAAGTTTCGTTGTGTGTCAGTGCGTAAGTGTCAATACCTGCTTCAGCAACAGCGGTTGGATGTGAACCAGGTTCTGATTTGATCACAGTTGGTTCGCCAAGAAAGGGCGCTTCTTTCGCAGCAGCAGCAAATTTTGACGAGAATTCGCCAAAGACTAAGTGTTGAGATTTATTTTCAATTAAACCAAGCGTTGCAATATCCCAGAAGGCAGTTGATCCGCCATTGCCAAGAACAACTTCATAACCTTCTGGCAGAGAAAAGAGTGAGCCAAGGCCTTCGCGTACGCGGTGAACCACATTTTTTACTGGCTTCTGGCGATGTGATGTTCCAAGAATTGAAGAACCAGAGGCTGCCAAAGCAGCGAGTGCTTCGGGGCGAATCTTTGATGGACCACAACCGAAACGGCCATCGCGTGGTTTTAGATTATCGGGGATCTTGATATCAGCGCTCATGGGCTAAGACTAAGGGTAGTAGCGAGAGATCTCCCACTTGGCTTCGGTGTTAGCTCGCTCATAGCGCAAGCGATCATGCAAACGTGAATAGCGGCCTTGCCAAAATTCAATACTGATTGGTGTTACGCGATAGCCACCCCAATGTGGTGGCATTGGAACTTTTGATCCTTCTGGCCATTTCTCTGATGCACCAGCAAAGCGTTGCTCTAACTCCTCGCGCGATGACAGTGGTGCAGATTGCGCGCTAGCCCAGGCACCGATCTGGCTAGACCAAGGGCGAGTGGCAAAATATTCAGCAGATTCGGATTCACTTATTTTTTCGGCGAATCCACTAATTGAAACTTGTCTCTCCATAGCAAACCAAGGAAATAAAAGTGTGACCTGTGAATTTAATTCAATTGCTTGCGCCTTGCGCGATGAATAATTGGTGAAGAATGTAAATCCACCTTCTGAAATATCTTTCAATAAAACAGCTCTTGTTGAGATTTGTTCGCCAGCATCGAGAGTAGATAAGACCATGGCATTGGCTTCTACGATAAATGAATTCTCGTGTGCCTGCTTTAACCAATCAGAAAATGCGACAAATGGATCGCTGGGCAGGCTATCTAGTCCTACTTCACCATAGGAACGTCGCATGGCGCGGATTGCTTCACGGTCGAGTTCACTCATACCTGTATCGAACCTCACTTTCGCGTCCGCGTCATCTTCTGGCAGCAGTGGTCGTCAGCACCCCCTCGGTTAGTGCAGAATTGGACTATGTCAGATGATTTCAAACCCGGCCTGGAAGGCGTAATCGCCTTCGAATCACAAATTGCAGAACCAGATAAAGAAGGCAGCGCACTTCGTTATCGCGGCGTTGATATCGATGACCTCGTAGGTCGCGTTACCTTCGGAAACGTATGGGGCTTGCTTGTAGATGATTTATTTAATCCAGGTCTACCAAATGCCGAACCGTTCCCACTTCCTGTTCACTCAGGTGATGTGCGCGTAGATGTGCAATCTGCAATTGCGATGTTGGCACCAGCTTGGGGTTTCAAACCACTACTTGATATTTCAGATGAAGAAGCGCGCAGCAACTTAGCTCGCACATCTGTGATGGTTCTTTCATATTTGGCACAAGCAGCACGCGGAACCTGGCAGCCGATGATTCCACAATCAGAAGTTGATAAGGCACACACAGTTGTTGAGCGCATGATGATTCGTTGGCGCGGAGAACCAGATCCACTTCACGTTCGCGCAATCGATGCTTACTTTGTATCTGCGGCAGAACACGGAATGAACGCTTCAACATTTACTGCGCGCGTGATTGCATCAACTGGTGCGGATTGCGCTGCCGCACTCTCTGGTGCAATCGGTGCGATGTCTGGCCCACTTCACGGTGGGGCGCCTTCACGCGTATTACACATGATTGAAGAAGTTGAAAAATCTGGCGATGCAACCGCCTACGTAAAGGGCTTGCTAGATCGTAAAGAACGTTTAATGGGATTCGGACACCGCGTTTATCGCGCCGAAGATCCACGTGCACGCACCTTGCGACGAACTGCAAAAGAACTTAATGCCCCACGTTACGCCGTTGCTGAAGCGCTGGAACAGGCAGCGCTTAAAGAGCTACGCGAGCGTCAACCAGATCGTGTTCTTGAGACAAACGTTGAATTCTGGGCAGCGATCATCTTGGACTTTGCAGAAGTTCCAGCACCGCTATTCACATCAATGTTCACAGCAGCGCGCACTGCGGGCTGGTCAGCACATATTCTTGAGCAAAAGCGCACTGGACGCTTAATCCGTCCTTCTGCGCGCTACGTTGGCAAGAGCCCACGCAGGCCTGAAGATGTCGAAGGCTGGGATGACTCAGTCGGCATGTTGCACAACTAATTTAAATATCTCTTAATTAACTTCTTAGTGCAAGAATAAATCCATGTCCGCGCTCCGTAGAAACATAGTTTGGTTCCGTCGCGACCTACGAATCAGTGACCAGCCAGCGCTGCTGGCTGCGATCGAATCCAGCGATGAAATAGTTCCAGTATTTATCCTAGATAAATCACAGATAGCCGAGGCCGGCGATAAGTTGTTGGCATATATGGGCCAGTCTTTGCGTGCGCTAGATGAATCACTTGGAAACTCATTACATATTATTGAAGGTGATCAGGTTGAAGTTTTAAGTGAGTTAATTAAAATGTATTCAATTAATGAAGTTCATATTTCAGATGAATATGAAAGATATGGCGCAGCACGCGATGCGCGAGTAGAAGCTGCTGGGATTAAATTAATAAGAACAGGCAGCCCTTATGCAGTTGCACCTGGTCGTGTTTTAAAACCGAGTGATGCAACTCCATATCGGGTTTACACACCTTTCTATCGTGCCTGGTGCACGCATGGTTGGCGCGCGCCAGCAAAGACTCCAAAGGAAATTAAAGCGACAATGCCACCAGAGAAATATCGCGCTTTCCCTGATTTTAAGATGCCAAAGGGCGTAGAAGTTATAAAGGCTGGCGAAGCAGCAGCGCTGGCACGTTTCAAAGAGTTTTCGAAGAGTGCAATAGATAGCTATGACGAGAACCGTAATTTTGCAGGTATCGATGGCACCTCAAAAATGAGTACATATTTAAAATTTGGAGAAATTCATCCCAGAACGCTGCTAGCTAATCTGGGTGATAGCAAAGCGCACGATACCTTCCGCAAAGAGATTGCTTGGCGCGAGTTCTATGCCGATGTACTTTTCAATAATCCAAATACTGATTTTGATTACTACGCACCACGATTTAAAGAGATGCGCTATGACGCACCTGGTGAAAAATTTAAGGCTTGGCAAGAAGGAAAAACTGGCTACCCATTTGTCGATGCCGCTATGCGCCAATTAGTTCTTGAGGGCTGGATGCACAACAGGACCCGCATGGTCGTGGCCTCATTCTTAGTTAAAGATCTCCACCTGGAATGGCAGTTAGGTGAAAGATTCTTTGCTCAACACTTAGTTGATTATGACGTCGCCTCAAACGCACACGGTTGGCAATGGACGGCAGGATGCGGCACTGATGCATCCCCTTATTACCGAGTATTTAATCCAATCGAACAAGGCAAGCGCTTTGATGAAAACGGTGATTACATTCGCAAGTATGTTCCCGAATTAGCGCACCTATCTGCTGCAGAAATTCATGAACCTTGGTTATACCTTGATGGATATTCAAAGGGTTATGCCGAACGAACCGTTGATCACGCAGCTGAGCGTTTGGAATCACTTGCCCGGTTGCAAGAGATTAAGGAAGATAAACCGGAGCTTCCGCGCTAGCCCGCTTTGCTTCATACATTGCCATATCGGCACGCTGTAATAAATCACCAGCCCCGTCATTGCGCACGTGACCAATACTCACGCTGATCGAAATCGTATTTCCATCCAATACAAATGGATAACTCAAAGTGGCTTTTAAAGCACTTGCTAACTCCAAAGTCGCATCGTCACTACCAGAGACAAGAATTCCGAATTCATCACCACCCAAACGCGCAAGTATTGCTCCGCTAGGAAGTGAGCGACTAAATCTTTGTGCAACTTGTCTTAGTATCCGATCTCCCATTTCATGCCCGTAGCGATCATTGACTGGTTTAAATCCATCTAAGCCCAAAAGAAGTAGTGCACCTTCTACTCCTTCAAATGTTGAAAGCTCAGCAATTAACCTGCGGCGATTAGGTAGTCCAGTTAATTCATCAGTACGAGCCAAGATCTTTTCTTCCCCTAAGTTATTTGCATGACGGATGACCAAGGTCATTCTGATGAAGGCGAAGAAGAGGGTTGTAATTGTCGGAATCACTACATACTTCGGAAAGTATTCGGGCCGGATAGCAATTGCCGAAAGCAACGATGGGCTAATAAATATTGAAAGAGCGATTAGCGCGGGATGAATTTTTGCATCGCGCTGAATTGAACTTGGCAGATACCAAAATGAAAGAGTGATGAAAACAACTCCGATCACCCAACCCAGATCGCTGATTTGTCCAAATTGGTAGCCATCGTTTATTTCTGAGAAAAGAAAGTAAAAATCTGTAAGAGCAAAAGTTAGAACCCCAGTGATCAATAAAATCAACCTGATAGTTAGTTCAGATATAACGGCGCTGGCTAGAACAATTACAACTAGCGCTATATCGCAGACTGTATATAAGACTGAAAAGAAAGTACCAATGCCAGAATCTTGCAATAGCGTTGCCAGGACTAGGGCTGCGATGATTGAGCAGAGCCCTAGTCCAAATATGGCAGCATCTAATAATTCGATTAATTTAAATTTTTTCCCTTTAGTTATTGCGCGTGGAATAGCGATAAAGGCAAATGGATAGAAAAGGGAGTAAGCAATATTGGAGACAAGCTGTGCGGGCCCAGCGAAGTTAAAAAATTGGCTAAGGCTGGAAATCAGCGAACCGATTCCCCATGATGTGATGGCGAGTGAGATAAATGCCACCGCTAGGGGGTCATTTTGAAGTGGTGCCTGAAAGAGTGAAATTACCGCTAACAAAATTACTAAGTTATAGAGAATTAAATCAGCGCCAATGGTGGGCTTGGATTCAAATAACTTAATAAGTAGATTGAAAATTAAAAGTGTCGGTGGGAACCATTTAACTAATTGATGAATTCGCACCCATCCAAGTTAAGGCAGATAAATGCCCAGCATAAATAGGGGAAGCCTAAGTTGCTTTAGAAGCCTTTAGTGCAGATCAACTTTGCCATTCCAAGAGTTGTTTCAACATCGATCTTGGAATTGTCATATTGGGCTTGAGCCTGCTCCTTTGCCTTTTCGCTACGGTCGGTCTGCTTTCCAACAGTGCCATAAGCCTTTATCGCTGCTTCATAACTGCGAACTGCAGACGAGTACTTATCAATAGTTGCTTTGTTCTTAGTTAAGTTTGCAGTGTCTGCTTTCAGGGCGGTGAGTGCGGTATTGATCGTTGCAATCTTTGCCTGATATTCAGGGATTAACTTGGCTGCTTTTTCAACTTCGATCTGCTGCTTAACAATATCTTCATCAAGTTTTGCAACTGTTGCATCTGTTGCTGCCTTGATCTTTGGCAGGTTAGCAAGGGCGGCTGTGTAAGTGGTAGCGGTCTTTAGGCAATCTAGTGAGAGCCAAGTCAGCTTCGAATTCTTAACCAGTGGATTCTTGGCACATTTGTATGAGGAACCGCTTACCTTGGTAGTTGCACCGGCCTTTTTGCAGGCAACACCGTTACTAATTTTCGTTGCAGCGTTCGCTGGAACGGCGGTAAGTGAAGCGGCGACAAGTGCTGCTGCGCCTGCTACGAGAAGTACCTTACGAAACATGAAGACCTCCATAGATGATGGGGCAATCTTACCGATGGTCGGGGTTTAACCGATGGAAGTTAGCAGTGAAAATCGTGTGAATTAACGTTGCTTAACTCGTAGATTCATTCCGAGGTGGCGGACAGCGGCTCTGGGCACCATCGAGATGATCCCAACCAATGTTTTGTACTGCCACCCTGGAATGGAGACGGGCTTACCCGAGATTGCACCTTTCCAAGCTTTTGCAACCAGAAAATCAGAGTTAAGCCACATGAAATTAGGCAAGCCCGCCATCTTCATACGACCGCGTTGATGAAATTCAGTTCGTGTAAATCCGGGGCAGAGCGCGCAGATTTTAATATTCGTAGCAGATAGTTCAGTACTTAAAGATTCAGATAGAACCGTTAAATATGCTTTAGATGCGCTGTATGCCCCGCCGGCAATAAAACCAGCAATCGATGAAACATTTATGACAACGCCAGAATTGCGCTCTTTCATTGCTGGCAGCACAACATGCATTAACCGCATCGGCGTGCGCACCAGAACTTTTAATACTTCTTCTTCTTTTGCTAAATCACTCCCGGTGAATGCCTTATTGATTCCAAAACCAGCGTTATTGATTAGGACTTCAATTTCATTTGCACGAATATAATCTTCAACTTTGGCACACCCCGCCTCGGTTGCCAGATCTGCGACTATAACAACAGATTCGGCGCCGAAGTTTTTCTTAAGGCCAGCAGCACGTTCGTGCAATCGTGCTTCATCACGAGCGACTAGAACCAAGTTAAAACCTTTGGCGGCAAGTAAGCGGGTGAAGCTCTCACCGATACCAGCAGTTGCTCCAGTTACCAACGCCCACTTTTTCATCGACTTGGCCCCTTATAAAAAACGCTCGACATATCTGATTCATGCTTGCGACCCATATTGAGCGGGTTCGCCCAAGGTTAGTCATCAAGATAACCTTTGCCAAGTGAAATAATTTTACGTAGGTCCCCGTAGCTCAGTGGATAGAGCAACCGCCTCCTAAGCGGTAGGTCGCAGGTTCAACTCCCGCCGGGGACACCAAAAAATAAAATTAATGTGTAATTGTGAAACGACGAAGTGGCTTTGGAGCCCACCAGTTATTTTCACCAAATAAACGCATCAACGCTGGAACTAATAGCGCACGAATTAGCGTTGCATCGAGGAGCACAGCAAAGGCAACTCCGAAGCCCATCATTTTGATCGATGTAACACCGCTAATCATGAATGCTGCGAATACAACCGCTAATAGCAGAGCGGCTGCAGTAATTATGCGAGCCGAACGTTGCAGTCCAACGGCAACTGATTCGATATTGCTTTTGCCAGCCATATGTTCTTCACGAATGCGCGATAACAAGAAGAGTTCGTAGTCCATGGAAAGCCCGAAGACAACAACTGCAATTAGAATTACAACGCCCGTATCCAACGCACCGGTTACCGTGAAGTCACCGACTAACCACTTCAAATGTCCGTCTATGAAAACCCAGGTAACTGCCCCGAGAGTGGCAACAAGTGAGAGTCCATTTAGCAAGACCGCTTTGATCGGCAGAATTATTGAACCGGTAAATATAAAGATCAGGATCATTACCCAGAAGGCGATCCAGCCCAGAGCAAAGGGAAGTGTGCGCGCAATTCCATTTTGAGAATCGGTAAAGTCGGCGGCCGCACCACCAATCAAAGTGCCTGTGGGACTCGGGATTTCTCGAATGTCATTAATAATTTTTTCAGCAGCCAAGGTGCGAGATGCCTGTGAAGGGATTACTTGAATTCGTAAATCACTTCCGTAAGTCTCGGTGGGTGCTATTCGAGCTATCCCATCTACTTTTGAAACTTGCGCAAGGTAGGTGCTTACTTGGTCTTCTCGGCCGACTCCATTTGGAATTACAACTTCTATAGGGCTTCCTTCAAAGCCATCAAATCTTTCAATTATTTTTGCAGCACCGATCGCGGCTGGATTGCTCGCTGGTAGAACTCTGGAATCAACTTGTGCAAAAGCAATGTTTGCAATGGGCGCAGATAAAATACCAAGAACAAGCAATGAACCTATTACTACAGGGATCGGACGGCGCATGACATATCGGGCGGTATGTGCCCAGCGTCCATCTTCCTTAGGAGTAATTCCTGCTTTGCGAACTACACCTTTATCAATTTTATTTCCTAGTAACGCCATGATGGCAGGAAGTGGAATTAGCGCACCTAACACTGCAAGTGAAATTACGCTAACACCGGCGTAACCAAAAGATTTTAAGAAATTGAGCGGGAAGAATATAAGTGCACTCAAAGTTACGAGAACTGTGAGCCCGGAATAAAAGACAGTCTTTCCCGCAGAATTAACAGTTGCGATAACGGAATCTTCGACGTTCTTTCCGGCATGTAATTCTTCGCGAAAACGGTTCACCATCAAAAGTGCGTAATCAATTCCAAGACCTAACCCAAGACCCGTAATTAAGTTAAGGGCGAAGATGCTGACGTTGGTAAATAGGGTGAAGATATAAATAATTAAGAAAGCGCCCAAAATTGCACTCACGCCGACAACCAGTGGCATCGCGGAAGCCACGAGTGCTCCAAAGACAAAAGCCAGCAATAAGAAGGTAAGCGGGATGGCAATTGATTCGGCGAGCAATAAATCTTTTTCAATTTTAGAGTTAATCGCGTGCATGATTACGCCGGATCCAGATGCATAAACCGTCAACGCACCATTTTTGCCATCAAACTCTTCTTGAATCCTTGCACCGACCGAACCAAGTGATTCAGAATCAGTTGACTTCAAATTGGCATATGCAAAAAGGAAAGCAGCCTTGCCATCTGTTGATTTCATAGTCGGTGCGCCACCGGTTGACCAGAATGAAAGAGTTTTTGAAACACCGGGCATTTGTGCGAGTTTCTTTTCAAGTGCTATTGCAGCCTGTGCAATCTCTGGATCATCAACTGCCTTATCGCCAGTATCTACGACAAGAACTGCCACTGGTTCGACAACACCGAACTTCTCTGTTAAATAAGTGGCAGCTTTAGCAGAATCACTGGATAGATCTGAATAACCACCGGAATCAAGTTTTGCAAAAGAAAGAGAGCCAACTCCACCTGCAACAAGAATTGTGAGCGTATAGACAATCAAGACCGCTTTACTGCGTCTGACTATGAAGTGACCCAAGCGCTCAAACATAAGAATAACTATGTAGGATCAACCATAGATAGGCAATTTTGAATTGCGGATTGAGGAGTGAAAAGCGTCATGTCACATGTGTTCCCAGCAACAACCGAAGACGAACGCGACCCACGCG
This sequence comes from Actinomycetota bacterium, assembly GCA_947490845.1. Lineage (GTDB taxonomy): Bacteria > Actinomycetota > Actinomycetes > Nanopelagicales > Nanopelagicaceae > Planktophila. The sequence goes on from CANLHI010000010.1 coordinate 34,203, forward strand.
AGGATCAAAGCGAAGATCGCCGTCGCGAAGCAGAAATTAAAGGCGATAAGCCGCCTCACCACGAAGGCTAATTTTAATTAATCACTTTTAGCAGGAGTGGCAGGCTTTGCAGGTTTTGCAGCAGAATCAGTTTTATAAAAACCAGATCCTTTGAATACAACGCCAACGGCTGAATAAACTTTGCGAACTTCACCCTTACATTCGGGGCATGTAGTTAACGGCTCATCAGAGAAGCTCTGAAAAGCCTCGAAGGCGTGCTCACAAGCAGAACATTGATATTGATATGTTGGCATTGCGCTCACTCCTTTCCTAAATCACATCCCTGGGGGCTAGTGGTTAAGTCTA
>CANLHI010000011.1 GCA_947490845.1 Actinomycetota bacterium
TCGCAAATGAGTTTGTCGAATACTTGTGTGCAAGAGATTCGGAACTGAGAAAACGATAGCCACACTACGCCCGTAGAAGCCCTGTTTTAATTCCGAAGGACCCGGGTTCGATTCCCGGCACCTCCACCATGAGTTAGTTCTGTCCTGCGGGTCCGTTCGGATCATCAGACTCAATTTTAAACATTCTTTTCCAAGATTTATCTCTGAAGTATTCGCGCTTAAGTGCAGCCACATTTATAGCAAATCCAAATGCTGCTACAGATTTTGTACCAAGAGGGATTGGCATAAACATAAAGAAGAGCGCCATAGCCATGCCAATTGGTGAAATAGTCGAAACCAGAATTCTTCGGAATATCCAAAAAGGTTTACTTTGTATTGAGTAATTCCAAATAAATTTGCTGGTTAATATCATCGAAATTGGACCGGTGAACAACACCAGTGCCAGAAGCAACGCAACAAGTAGTGCAAGCGATTCCATTTTTCTAGTCTAGCCCATGCCACTCATCGGCAAGAGCGGCCAACTCGACCATATCTATTTGTTCACCGCTTGCGCGCGTAACACGTTGTCTTAAAACACCCTCATGCTCATAACCGGCGGATACTAAAAGTTTTTGTGAAGCGTGGTTATCTAAATCAACTGCTGCTTCGATGCGCTTGAAACCCATAGTTTCAAAGCCATACCCAGTGATCATTTTTGCTGCGATGGTGCCGATTCCTTTTCCGCGCATGGCAGCGTGAATCCAGTAACCAATTTCAGCGCGATGGTTTTCAATGCTTATTGTGTGAAAGGAGATAACGCCTGCAAATTCCTTGTCATCACCAACGCCAAATTCGATAACAAATGGAAGTTCGCGCTTTAGTTCGAGAGAAGCTGGCACGCGTTGCACATAATCCAAGGCATGCGCCATCGTGTAATTGGCAGGAATTGTTGTGAATCTCGGGATCAGCGGATCCTGGCAAGCGCTAAAGATCGTAGTCACATCACCATCCGCCAGCGGGCGCAGAGTTACGCGACCATATTGCAGCGTCGGTATGTCACTTGGCCACCAGATCATGATGTCAGTATGCCTTAACTAGTTCTTTAGTCGTCAATGTTTTAAGTTGCAGGTAGTTGAACTTTCAACTACTATTGCGCTCACGAACAAGGAGTAAAAATGCCTGCAGTAACCGTCAGTGATATCACCGTCCTACCTCGCGTTAGCGATGTGCCGAATTCTCGTGCACGTCGTGTAAAGAGCGTTACAACTGCTCCACAAGGTTTCGAAGGTGAAGGCTTTCCGGTTCGTCGCGCATTTGCCGGCGTTGATCTAGCAGAACTTGATCCATTTATTCACTTAGATCAAATGGGTGAAGTTGAATATGCACCAGGTGAACCAAAGGGAACACCTTGGCACCCACATCGCGGTTTCGAAACTGTCACATACATTATTGATGGAATCTTTGATCATAAAGATAGCAATGGCGGCGGAGGAACAATTTCCAATGGCGACACACAGTGGATGACAGCCGGCGGCGGAATTTTACATATTGAAACTCCACCAGAGCATTTAGTAATGAGTGGCGGCCTATTTCATGGCTTCCAACTTTGGGTAAATCTTCCAGCGGCCAAGAAATGGTCACCGGCTGCATATCAAGATGTGCGCGCAAATGATGTTTCACTTTTATCTAGCGCAGATGGTGGCTCGTTAATTCGAATTATTGCTGGTGAAGTGGATGGACATGTTGGTCCCGGAACAACGCAAACACCAATTACTTTAATTCACGCAACAGTTGCCCCTGGCGCTGAACTTCGTCTGCCATGGCGTAAGGATTACAACGCACTCGCTTACGCGATGTCAGGCCACGGCTTTGCAGGAGAAGAAGCTCGCCCAATAGGAATGGGACAGCTAACTGTTTTCGGAGATGGCGATAGCATCGTAATTCGCGCAGCCAATCAACAAGAAAATCGTTCACCTAACCTTGAACTATTTATTCTCGGTGGCCAACCAATTAAAGAACCAGTTGCTTGGATGGGTCCCTTTGTAATGAATACCAAGGCTGAAGTCATGCAGGCATTTGAAGATTTCCAAAAAGGTTTGCTCGGTTCAATTCCCGCTATTTATAAAGAGGATGCCAAGCGTCCACTGAAGCGCACCGACAAACTCGGCGGCGAAGTTCTAGACGTTCATAACGCTCCAAACGACCTTCAAGAGAGCTAATTTTCCGCGTTAGAATAACGCTATGAATCCGCAGAGAGTGCTTCTCTATTATGGCTTCACACCCATTAGTGATCCAGTGGCCATTCGGTTGTGGCAAATCAAGCTATGCCAATCTTTAAATCTCAAAGGCCGTATTTTTATTGCTCCCACTGGGATCAACGGCACTGTGGGTGGTGACATTGAAGATTTACGTAACTATGTGCAACAGACTCGAACCTACCCAGGTTTTAAAAAGATCGGCTTCAAGTGGTCTCAAGGAAACGGCGATGAGTTCCCAAAACTAAGCGTGCAATTAAAGGATGAGTTGGTCGCATTCGATAACCCAGATGAAATTAAAGTCGATGAATCAGGTGTAATCGGTGGTGGTAAGCATCTTCGTCCAGAACAAGTTCATGAATTAGTTGCTGAACGTGGCGATGATGTTGTTTTCTTTGATGGAAGAAATAAATATGAAGCCAAGATTGGCAAGTTTAAAAATGCAATTGTTCCAGATGTCGAATCTTCGCGGGAATTTGTGCGCGAGATCGAAAGCGGAAAGTATGACCACCTCAAGGAGAAACCAGTCGTTACTTATTGCACTGGCGGAATTCGCTGCGAGATCTTGTCAGTTGTCATGAAAAACCGCGGATTTAAAGAGGTTTATCAGATAGATGGTGGCATCGTTAAATACGGTGAAAAGTTTGCAGATAGTGGCCTTTGGGAAGGCTCTCTTTACACCTTTGATTCACGGATGGCGATCGATTTTTCAACTAAAACCAAGGTCATCGGAGAGTGTGAAATCTGCAAAGCACCAAGCAAAATCTTCCGAAACTGCCGAACTAAGACTTGTCACGAATTGATTCTGCTCTGCGATTCATGCGATGCGCTACCAGCGGAAGCTAAGTGCACACACGATTCGAATAAAACGCGCGACCACGATTTGGTTGGCTAGCTCTTAACTATAAAGATTTAAGCGCGCTCACAACTTTTGTAAGTGAAGCTTTAGCGTCACCGAATAACAACATCGTCTTTGGATCATAAAGCAATTCATTTTCGATGCCAGCAAAACCTGGACGCATGGAACGCTTTAAGAAGATGACATTTGCAGCGTTAGAAACTTCCAAGATTGGCATTCCATAAATTGGACATCCGGGTGAAGTCTGCGCTGCTGGATTAACCACGTCATTTGCACCGATAACAATTGCCACATCGGTCTGGCCAAACGTTGGATTTACTTCATCCATTTCAGCTAATTGATCATATGGAACGTTGGCTTCAGCAAGAAGTACATTCATATGCCCTGGCATGCGGCCCGCAACGGGGTGAATTCCGTATGCAACATCAATACCTTTTGAAAGCATAAGATCGGCTAGTTCGCGAACGGTGTGCTGGGCTTGTGCAACAGCTAGACCAAAGCCAGGAACGATTACAACGCGACGTGCGTAGTTAAGCAGAATTGCAACGTCATCTGGTGAACCGGAACGCACTGGGCGTTCTTCACCTGCGGCAGCTACATCTTGAGGCTTTGCAGTAAATGCACCAAATAAGGTTCCAAAGAGTGAACGGCCCATCGCATCTGCCATTAAGCGAGTCAAGATAGTTCCTGATGCGCCAACTAATGTGCCCGCGATGATTAATAGAGTTGAATCAAGAACATAACCGCTTGCCGCAACAGTTAGCCCAGTAAAGGCGTTAAGTAGTGAGATAACGATAGGTACATCTGCCCCACCAACTGGCAGTACGAACAAGATACCGAATAGCAATGAAAGCGCGGCAAGAACAAGAAGTGGAGTTGTGCCAAGTTCAACAACGACCCAACCAGATGCTCCAAGAACAGCGGCAAGAGTTGCTGCAATTACAAAACGCCCGCCAGGAAATACGACGGGACGAGTTGTCATTAATTCCTGCAACTTCATGAAAGTGATTATTGAACCGCTGAAAGATACGCAACCAACAACGACGGTGAAGACTGTGAATACAACTTCGGCTGTCGTTGCTTCGGCGCCAAGATTTAAGTATTCAACGATTGCAACTAACGCCGCTGCGCCGCCACCAACTCCGTTAAATAGCGCAACTAGCTGTGGCATCTGTGTCATCTGCACTTTACGAGCAGCGGGAACGCCAATGATTAGACCAACAACGAGTGCGCCCAAAATCCAACCTAAGTTATTAAGGGGTGCGTTATATGCAAATACAACCAGTGTTGCAACGGTTGCACCAAGTGCGCCGATTAAATTTCCGCGACGCGCAGTCTTTGGGTGAGATAAACCTTTTAGTGCGAGAATGAAACAGACGCCAGCCGCTAGTCCAATTAAGTCATACATGGTGCGGTTCATTTATCTGTTCCTTTCTTATTACCTTTAAACATTTCGAGCATGCGATCAGTAACGACAAATCCACCAACCATATTGATCGTCGCCAGCACGATTGCGGCCAGAGAAAGGCCTAGTTCGAGGTTAGTTTCACTGTGATCGGCAACAATGATCGCGCCCACCAAGATAACTCCGTGGATAGCGTTAGCACCTGACATTAAAGGTGTGTGTAGTGTTGAAGAAACTTTTGATACGACTTCAAAACCTACGAAGACGGCTAAAACAAAGATCGAAACAATTGCCATTGCATCCATTATTTGGCTCCTCCTGCACTTGGATCGCGACGAACTCCGCCATGGGTTACAGCCGATGCGTTTATGATTTCATCAGCAAAATCAAGGTTTAGCGCAACCGGTGCGCCATCTTTTGTTGCAGTCGTCATCAAAGTCAGCAAATTAACAACATTTCGTGAATACAAACTAGATGAGTGGAAAGGTAATTGGCTTGGTACATCTTTACCGCCCCAGATGCGAACACCGCCGCTAGTTACAACAACTTCACCTGGTTTTGAACCTTCGACGTTTCCGCCTGTTTCGGCAGCGAGATCAACAATGACTGTGCCAGGTTCCATGGAATCAATCATCACTTGCGTCATCAAACGTGGAGCAGTGCGTCCGGGAACTGCTGCTGTTGTAATAACAACATGCGATTTTGCAATGTAAGGAGTCAGGAGTTCACGTTGTTTAGCAGCGCGTTCTTCAGTCATCTCGCGCGCATAACCGCCCGCGCCTTCAAGTGATTCAAGTTCTAATTCAATAAATGTTGCGCCCATTGATTTAACTTCATCAGCTGAAGATGGACGAACATCGTAGGCAGATACAACGGCGCCTAAACGTCGCGCGGTTGCAATCGCTTGCAGTCCAGCAACACCAGCACCAAGTACCAAAACTTGTGCGGGAGTAACTGTGCCAGCGGCGGTCATCAACAACGGGAAGAAACGTGGAGACATTTCCGCACCGACTAATACCGCGCGATAACCAGCACAAAGTGCCTGAGATGTGAGTGCATCCATTGATTGCGCACGTGAAATGCGGGGAACAAGTTCGAGTGAGAACGCGGTAACCCCAGCCTTAATTGCGGCATCGATTGAATCAACAGCGGTCACAGTAGATAGGAATGAAATTGTTATTGAACCGCTTTTCAAAGTAGCCATCTGTGCTGCGTTAAGTGGTTGGACTGAAAGCACGATGTCGGCGGAACTGATTACATCGCCCTTAATAACTGTTGCGCCAGCGGCTGTGTAAGCGGAATCTGTACCTTGCGAGTGATCGCCGGCTCCAGATTCGATTACAACTTCATAACCCAACCGGGTCAATTTATTGATGATGTCTGGAACGAGCGCAACGCGCTTTTCGCCAGCTTTTACTTCTAATGGGACGGCTACACGCATGGGCAAACCTTACTTGCTCAGTTTAAAAAGTGGGAAATCAAAATAGATGAATAACGGGGAAATTAATTACCCTTAAGTTCACCGCGGGTCAGGTGATAGAGCAGGGCCTGGATCGTCGTGCGGCGATGGAATGCCTCACGCCAGATAACTGATTTGTTTCCATCAATCACCGAGGCTGCAACTTCTTCACCGCGATGTGCTGGCAGGCAGTGCATAAAGATTGAATCTTTTGCAGTTAGCGCCATTAAAGATTCGGATACGGCAAAAGGAGCCAGCATTTTTATCTTCTCAGCTCGCTCGGCCTCAGGATCTCCCATCGACATCCAGACATCGGTGTATAAGGCACTGGCGCCTTGAGCCGCAGATTCCGGATCATTTGTAACTTCAATAGTTGCACCAGTTTTTTTAGCAATCTCTTTCGCCTTTGCAACCACATCTGCCTTTGGCGCCCATTTGCCAGAAGGAGTTGCTGCAATAACGTGCGCACCCATGATTGCACCCATCGTTAACCAAGCATGCGACATATTGTTTCCATCACCGAGATAAACAAATTTACGTCCGGTGATATCACTACCAAAAGTTTCACGAATTGTTAACCAGTCAGCTAGCAATTGAGTTGGGTGGTCATCATCAGTTAGCGCATTAATTACCGGAATAGAAGCGTTAGCACCGAGTTCGTCAACGTCGGCTTGGGCAAATGTGCGAATAATTAGCGCATCGCAGTAACCACTAATGATTCTTGCAGTATCTGCAATCGTTTCACCGCGACCCAATTGCAATTCATCGCCACGGATAAAAATAGGAGTTCCACCCAGATGTGTAACCGCAGTTTCGGATGAAAGTCTGGTTCGCGTAGAAGGCTTAGTCATGTAAATGGCGACACTCTTGTGTGCCAACGCATCTTTGGAGCGAAGTGGATTCTTTGCAAAGTCAGCAGCAGTGTCGAGCAGTAAATCGACATCAGCACGCGATAAATCTGCTGTGCGTAGCAAGTCCTTCATCTTCAAATTCTACCTGCAACCACTATCCTTTCGGACATGGGTATTTTCCGCAGAAACTCTCCTGAATTAGATGGAGATACTGATCTGCTAACCCGTCCTGATTTACAGGAAGATGATGGCGGCCATGATCGATTTGCTCACTATGTAAAGAAAGAGAAGGTCGTCGAATCAGCCGTAACCGGTAAGGCAGTTCGTGCACTATGTGGCAAGAAATGGATCCCTTCGCGTGATCCCGAGAAATATCCAATCTGTCCTGTTTGTAAAGAAATCTATGACGGTCTCTCGCGTAAATCACCTGATAAGTAAAGCCTTAACCGCAGCACTAATTTTTACTTGCCTTGCGATCCCATCGGCACAGAGCGCTGGCCAACCGCGGAAAATTCTGACAGGTTGGATTCCATATTATTCAATAAAAACTTCTTTGCCAGCAGCGCTTAATAATGCAGATTTGATTAAAGAGGTAATGCCATTTTGGTACACCTTAAAATATGACGGCAAGAACAAGTCAGCATTTGTATCTGATTTATATGCACCTGCAAATCCCAGTGTCCCGATTGCAACTCCACTTGCAGCACTGCGCGCTGCCGGATTCCAAATAATTCCAACTATTACCGACGGTATGGATAAGTTAGTTCTTTCAAACTTATTGGCAAACCCTGCCAATCGGACTAAGACTGCCAAAATTATTTACGATTTTGTAATCGTAAATAATTACGATGGAATTGATCTAGATTTTGAAGGGTTCGCATTTGTTGACGGAAATACGACTTGGGCAAAGACGGCACCTTCGTGGGTTGCATTTGTGAAAGAGCTTTCCGCGCTATTGCATGCGAATAATAAATTGCTCTCAGTTTCAACTCCATACAATTTTGATCCGACTGGAAAACAGAAGGGTTACACCGTCTATGCCTGGCCTCAAATCGCTGCACATATAGATCGTTTGCGAATAATGACTTATGACTATTCGGTTGCAAAAGTTGGCCCAATTGGTCCAATTGCATGGACTGAGAAGACCGTGGCTTATGCAACTTCAATAATGCCAGCATCGAAGGTTTATTTAGGTTTGGCAGGTTATGGTAGAGATTGGGTTACGAAGGTAGATGGCATATGTCCTGCACCGTTTAGCAAAGCGATAAAAGTTGGTGCAAAGGCTGCGACATTTGTAATGCGCGATGCTGCGACCCTTGCTGCAAACTATCAAGTCACGCCTATATTTGATGAGAAAAATGGCGAAGCTACATTTACTTATACAAAGGCTTACGAGGGCCTAACTTCCGATGGTCGCTCCACAATTTGCACGGCAACACGTACGGCTTGGTATCAAAATGCGCAGAGTTACAAGATCAGAAGTGAGTTAGTTGCTAAATATAAATTAGGCGGAGTTACTGCCTGGACGTTAGGCATGGAAGAACCGCTTGCGATGGAGGCAATACGCCAGACAGCGCTAAATATTGCTCCAGCAAAAGTGCTTAGCACTTTGTCATTAGATAAAACGAGCGCGTTATATGGATCAGCGATCACTTTAAGTGGGCAAGTATCACTTGAAGATAAATCACCAGTTGCGGCACTTCCAATTCGTATTGAAGGCAAGAGCACAACCGATACAACTTGGCGCAATCTTGGTTCTGTTAATACGGCACTCGATGGCAAGTTCGCGACCGCCATTTTGTTGGCTAAGCCAATGAATATTCGTATCGCAACTGATGGCACTTGGGAACGCGCCGAATCTTTAAGTAACGAATTTTCCGTACAAATTGATCGCACTATTTCCTTGAGCGCATCAGGTACCGAAAAAGCAAAGACCGCTTTCTTAATTTCCGGAACGGTTCGCCCACGTTCTGCCGGCGCAGTCGTTTCTTTGATGAAGTACACCGCAGGTACTTGGAAGAACGTTGCTACCGCAACGACCGATGAGAAAGGAAACTTTCTCTTCCCGAACGCTGGAGAAGCGCGTTCCATAGTTCGCTACCAAGTCATCGTTCAGGCAGACTCAGTTTGGCGGCAGGTTGCGGCTCCAGAATTCTCTATCATTATCAGATGATGGTTAAGACCGATACTCGTATCGAAGAGCAGATTCGCGAAATCTTCTCTAACGATGCTCCATGGGTCACCATCGTTTGGGATGACCCAGTTAATTTAATGACATATGTAACTTACGTTTTAATGGAACTTTTTGGTTATTCCAAAGCCAAGGCGCAAGAGTTAATGATGAAAGTACACACTGAAGGTAAGGCCGTTGTTTCAACGGGAAGTCGTGAAGAGATGGAGCACGATGTTGCGCGCCTTCACGAATATGGGCTTTGGGCAACGTTGCAGCGGGGTGATCAGGGGATATGAAATCCGAAGGATTTAAGCGCCACGGCAGCAATTCATACGTTGCAGAATTCGCTGCAAATGAACGCGAAATACTAATTAATTTAACCGAGCAGATAATCGAATTACTTGCAGAGCGCATCGATCATGGACAAGAAGATCCACTTGCTGCAATGGTTGGAATCACTTCACATGATTCTCCACCGGAGGATGAAGTACTACATCGCTTGCTTCCGAACGCTTACCAAGACGAAGTTGATTCTGCAGAATTTAGGCGTTATACCGAATCAACTTTGCGCAGCAAGAAACAGGCGCACGCTATGGCAATGCGGATGTATTTAAAGAGCGCCGAAGATGGCACTGTTGATTTAGAGCACGATGGCGCCAATGCTTGGCTCGGTGCGATAAACGATATGCGTCTTGCTTTAGGTGTTCGCTTAAATGTACAAGAGCGAACCCAGGATGAGTTAGAGCTGTTAGCCCCTGATGATCCGATGCGTGGGGTTTATGTAGTTTACGGATGGCTTGGTTGGCTGCAAGAAGGGCTGATTGAAGCCCTAATGGATGAAAACTAGTTAAATGAAAGTTAAGATAGAACTCTTATGTCACTAACTATTTCACGTGCATTTGTTGATGCAATCGTTGCGCAATCTCGCGCAGAGTATCCAGATGAATGTTGTGGTGCGATTCTTGGACCGGTTGGTTCGGGAACCCCAACACGTTTGCTTCCAATGATTAATGCGGCGCATTCACCAACGTTTTATGAATTTGACCCTAAAGATTTGCTCGCCCTTTATCGCGAAGTCGATGACAACGATGAAGAGATTGTCGTGATCTACCACTCGCATACCGAAACCGAGGCGTACCCATCACGCACGGATATCGCCTATGCGGGCGAGCCGGGAGCGCATTATGTTCTGGTCTCTAGTCGCAAAGAGATTGCACCTGCGATTGAATTCCGTTCGTATCGCATAATCGATGGCGTAGTAACTGAAGAAGAAGTTTCAATTACCGAATAATCCACTTCTTCGCCATAATAACGACATGAGCATTGAAGTACGTATTCCTACAATTCTGCGTCCATTTACTAAAGACCAAAAGGCCGTTGTAGCAACAGGTGCAACTCTCACCGCGCTAATCACAGATCTAGATCAACAGTATCCAGGTATTGGAGATCGCCTTTTAGAAAATGGAGCGCTCCGTCGCTTTATAAATATCTATATCAACGACGAAGATGTGCGTTTTCTAGGAAGTTTAGAAGCCCCAATTAAAGATGGTGATTCAGTAACAATTCTTCCTGCAGTAGCTGGCGGATAATTTTGGCGCGCTATGACTCTCTGGATGCATCGGTTGGTAACACACCTCTAATCGGTTTACCCAGACTTTCTCCAGCGCCGAACGTGCGACTCTGGGCGAAGTTAGAAGATCGCAACCCGACTGGCTCAATTAAAGATCGCACAGCAATTTTTATGATCAACGCTGCCGAAAAGAGCGGCCAATTAAAACCTGGTGCCACAATTTTAGAACCGACTAGTGGCAATACCGGAATTTCACTTGCGATGGCTGCCAAAGTTCGGGGCTACAAATTAATTTGTGTGATGCCCGAGAACACAAGTCCAGAAAGACGCCAACTACTTGAGATGTGGGGTGCAAAAATAATTTCTTCACCCGCTGCAGGTGGATCAAATGAAGCGGTGCGGGTTGCTAAAGAATTAGCAGGGCAAAATCCCGAGTGGGTATTTCTCTACCAATATGGAAATCCGGCAAACACACAAGCGCATTACGAAGGCACTGGACCAGAAATTTTTAAGGATCTGCCAACGGTTACACATTTTGTGGCAGGCCTTGGCACAACTGGAACCCTAATGGGCGCGGGAAAATATTTGCGCGAGAAGAATCCTGATGTGCAAATAATTGCTGCAGAACCACGCTATGGCGAAGTTGTTTATGGACTGCGTAATATCGATGAAGGCTTTGTTCCCGAACTCTATGATGCATCAATTTTAACGCGACGTTTTTCTGTTGGCGCAGAAGATTCAGTAAAGCGGGTTCGCCAGTTGCTAGAGACAGAAGGAATATTCTCCGGCATTTCTACCGGCGCAATCTTGCACGCCGCAATTGCTATCGCCAATGAAGCGGTACGTGATGGGCGTGATGCCGATATCGCATTTATAGTCTGCGATGCTGGTTGGAAGTATTTATCAACGGGCATTTATGGCTCCGAGATCGATGCGGCAACAGAAGGCTTAGACGGCACGCTCTGGGCTTAACTTTTTTAAGGGTACTCTTGCCCATATGAGTGATGCACCAATCGGAATTTTCGATTCAGGAGTTGGCGGTTTAACCGTAGCTCGTGCAATTCTCGATCAATTACCTAATGAGTCAACACTTTATATCGGCGACACCGCACGAGGTCCTTATGGTCCAAGGCCGCTAGCCGAAGTTCGCACCTTCGCACTTGAGACTCTAGATTATTTAGTTGACCAAGGCGTAAAGGCGTTGGTGATTGCTTGCAACACCGCAAGTGCTGCGATGTTGCGCGATGCGCGCGAGCGTTATTCCGTTCCGGTTATCGAAGTTATTCAGCCAGCAGTTCGTCGTGCAGTTGCGGCATCGCGCACTGGGCGCATCGGTGTGATCGGTACGCGCGCAACAATTGATTCCAAGGCATACCTGGATGCGTTCGCCGCAGCCCCACAGTTGCAAGTAACTTCTATTGCTTGCCCGCTATTTGTGGAATTTGTTGAACGTGGTGAAACTTCAGGTGAAGCGATTACCAAAGTGGCCCGTGAATACCTAAAGCCAGTGATGGAAGCCGATGTTGATACTTTAGTTCTTGGCTGCACTCACTATCCGCTATTAACCGGCGTTATCTCTTATGTAATGGGAAATAACGTTTCATTGGTATCTAGCGCCGAAGAAACCGCAAAAGATCTCTATCGCACGCTGGTAGAGAATTCTCTTCTGCGCGCCCCATCAAGTACTCCCGCCAGTCATAAGTTTTTGGCTACCGGTGATTCAGCAGCATTTGAAGTGCTGGCAAGACGATTCTTGGGACCTGAAGTGGGTTCTGTACAACACATTTCAAAACTTAACTAACCAAACTCAATTAACTGGATTGGAAGTAAATGGCACGCATCGACGGTAGAAATGAAAACCAACTTCGCGAAATCAAAATCACTCGCAAGTGGCTTGATCATGCTGAAGGTTCAGTCTTAGTTGAATTCGGTAAGACTCGCGTTCTGTGCGTTGCCTCATTTACACCCGGTGTTCCACGTTGGTTAAAAGATTCTGGAAAAGGTTGGGTTACATCTGAATATGCGATGTTGCCTCGCGCCACACATACTCGTTCAGATCGCGAAAGCGTTAAAGGAAAGCTAGGTGGGCGCACCCAAGAGATTTCACGTTTGGTCGGACGCTCCCTGCGCGCGATTGTTGATATGAAAGAACTTGGTGAAAATACAATTGTGATTGACTGCGATGTTTTACAAGCCGATGGTGGCACACGTACTGCTGCGATCACTGGTGCTTATGTCGCACTTGCCGATGCAATTGCCTGGGCTAAAGCACAAGGACATATCAAGGAAAACTCAAAACCACTAAGTGATTCAGTTGCAGCTGTTTCAGTTGGAATCATTGATGGCATTCCGATGTTAGATCTTTGCTATGAAGAAGATGTGCGCGCCGATACAGATATGAATGTGGTTTGCAGTGGCGATGGACGCTTCATTGAAGTTCAAGGAACTGCCGAAGGCGTTCCATTTGATCGCAACTTACTTAATTCACTACTTGATTTAGCAGTTGCAGGTTGTGTAGAACTCGGCGATATTCAGAAGGCCGCACTTTCTAAGTGAGTCCACATCGCTTGCTACTTGCCACTCGCAATAAGGGCAAGATAGAAGAGTTTCGACGCATTCTGGAAGAGATTGCTGCGGGTCAAATTGAATTAGTAGGACTTGATCAATTTCCTAATCTTCACGATGTTGATGAAACCGGTTCTTCATTTGAAGAGAACGCACTTCTTAAGGCACGCGAAATGTGTGCAGCATCGGGAATTGCAGCGATTGCAGATGACAGCGGACTTTGTGTGGATTTTTTAAATGGCGAGCCTGGGATTTATTCAGCGCGTTGGGCTGGAGTTCATGGCGATGATGCTGCAAATACTCGTAAAGTTTTGAATTCCTTGGCCGACGTACCAGATAAAAAGCGTGGTGCACACTTCACATGTGTCGCAGCACTGGCCCTTCCCGATGGACGCACCCACACAGAAGAGGCGCACTTTGACGGGTGGATTCTGCGTGAACCAGTTGGTGAGCATGGATTTGGATACGACCCAATATTTCGTCCAGACGGATACGAGATTTCTAGCGCGCAAATGAGCGCTTCGGCCAAGGACGCGATCAGCCATCGTGGAAAATCACTCCGCGCTATCGCACCCCATGTCATCAGTTTGCTCAACTCCCTAGGCTAAACTTTTCCCATACGAGATCGCTTAGCCCTAAAAGGAGTTTCACCGTGGCCGTTAAGAAAAAAGTTTCAGTAAAGAAAGTTGCTAAAAAAGCACCAGCGCGCAAGAAGGCTGCTGCTAAAAAAGTTTCCAAGAAAGCTCCTGCGAAGAAAAAGGCAGCGGCTAAAAAAGTTGTTAAGAAAACTGCGAAGAAGGTCGTAAAGAAGTCAGCGGCTAAGAAGGTTGCCAAGAAAGCACCTGCACGCAAAAAGGCTGCTGCCAAGAAAGTAACTTCGGCCAGCAAGTTTGTTGTTCCTCCAGTTCCAGTAGGTGGCGTAAAGAGCGCATCACGTGCAAATATCACAACGATGCCAACTCCCGCCAAGAGCACCGGTGCAGCTAAGCCAAGTGCTACTCCTAAGCAAGGAACATCACCACGTGTTTTGATTGCAGCGATCATCGGTATCGCACTCCTTGCAATCGTTGTAATTTCTCGCCCAGCATCGGATTCAGACACCGCACCAGAAACTCCAGCGGTAAGTCAATCAGCGGCGCCAGAAGCAACTGAAGAACCAACTCCTGCGGAAAGTGAATCTGCGGCAACTGGTGAAGCGGTAACAGCTGTTGAAGCACCAACTCGCTTTATCGGAAACTGGAAAGATTCTGCTAAATCAGTAATGGTTATTACTTGGAAAGCACCAACAGCAACTGCCGGATTAACCGGCTACAAGTTTGAAGTTCGCTCAGGAATGGGTGAATGGAGCGAGTCTGGAATGTTGCCAGCTGATCAACTTTCAATTGAATTCACAAAGGGTTCAATGGATGGATCAACATCGTTCCGAGTCTCATCTGTTTACTCAGATGGACAGAGCGCATCTGCTAAGGCATTTGGATTTAGCGGCCAATTCGAATAAGTAAATTAATAAATAAAGCCCTCGCCAAATTGGTGGGGGCTTTATTTATTTTGAATTTGCTTTAAGGCAAGAATTCTTCTATCGCAGCTACGTAGGCACGAACCCCTGCTGGCACTAAGTGAATTCCATCTGGTGCGAAATATTCAGGATGACCCATTGAGATCTGATCCCAGCGAATCACGTGAGTATTCAGATAGCCGCTGGCAACCTCATCAATTAAAGCGTTATTGCTTTCTTTCCATGGTCTTGGAACGGCTGTATTTACCACGATGCGAATCGGCGCAGCTTCTACCGCCTTAAAAATTGCCACCACTTGTTCGCGCGTTAGCGCGTTGTTATTACCTAAGTTAAAGACAATCGGTGAGCCAATGGCTGCACTGGAATCCTTCTGCATTACCTCAAGTAATTCTGGCGCTTGTCGGCCAACTCTCGCATTTATGAGCGTAATCGGATTACGCGCCTGCATCTCATTGCGAATTCCTAGAATTACTGAATCACCGGTAACCCAGATTCCAGTCTTGCCTATCGCTGAAATTTCAGTTTTTACCGGGCGGCCGGCTTCTTCAATCGATTCTTCAACCGCGCGATTCTTCTCGGAGGTATCAATTAGAGCGTATACGCTCACCAAAGAAGACAACAAAATCGTTGCAGAGATTGAAATGGCAACAAGTCCCTTCTGGCACTTTCTAACTTCGGGAGTTCGGTAGCGCATCCCTTTAAACCAATAAGCAACTGCTCCGCTGCGGATTGGTAGTTCGACTAATCGTAAGGAAATATCGGCAAGGGCTAGAACTACCAAAATACGTAAAGTAAATAAGGCCCAGTCCTCACCATCTAGATCCACTTGTGGCCGTGAGACTTGAAAGATTACCCAGTGCCACAGATAAATTGCGTATGAACGCTCACCTATCCAGAGAAGTGACTTATTTCGTAACAGCGGCGCAAATCGTGATGCCGGGTGCACAATAGAAATCAATATTGCTGTTCCGAATAAACCAGCTAGGGGAAAAGCTACTTTATATAAAGTTGGATCGGTCTCATCAATTAGAAAAAAAGTAGAGAGAATTCCGATAAATCCAAATACACCAATACCATCAATGAAATCTTGGGCTCTACGAGTAACCTGCAAATTAAAGTTTTGGGGGATCCAACTAACTGCCAGTGCTGCACCCAAGAAAAGCCCGATGCTATGAGTGTCCGTACCAAAGTAAACGTGACTTACCTTTGATGAATTTGCAGCATCGAGTTGAAAGGAGACCAGCATCAGGGCAACTCCGGAAGTGGCCGCAATAATTAGCGCTGCCGCCGGAATTAATTTCTTCCCTAAGTACTTTAAAACGATTAAGAGTATTAGCGGCCAGAGAAGATAGAACTGTGCCTCCACGGCAAGTGACCAGGTGTGCTGAAGCAAAGGAGGCCTGCCAATAGCCTCGAAATAATCCTGATTGTTCAAGACCAACCACCAATTCATCGCACCAGTTAGGCTAAATGGAGCATCTGTTAAGAATTTTTTAGTGGTATCTGGCGCCCATAAACCAATAAAAATTGAGGTAGTTACGATCATAAAAACTAAAGGTGGAAGCAATCTGCGAATTCGAGCAAGGTAGAAATCGCGAAGATCAAGGCCGCCACGTTCTTGTATTGAATCTAATAAAAGCCGAGTGATCACATAACCTGAAATTACGAAGAAGAGATCGACTCCGAGAAATCCACCTGGAATCCAAGAAACACCCAGGTGATAGAGCATCACGGCAATAACTGCGATTGCTCGCAGTCCATCTATGGCAGGGATGTATTGGATACCGCGCTTGGTAACCATTTTAATTACCGACGTTTAGCGGGTTTTTTCTTTGCTGCAGATTTTTTAGCAGCAGCCTTCTTTGTGGGTGCCGCAAGTGCAGGCTTAGTGCGCTGGCTAATTACTTTCTTCGGCCCAGTATCAATTACCTTGTTATCCGCAGCTAAATTATCTGTCACGTTTTTATGAAGCTCAGCAAGGCGAGAATAAGCGCCTTCTAATCTGGTGCGGCTCTGCGTAATTGCATTTGCGGCGGCATCAAGTGACTGAGTTTGAATTTTGTATAGGCGTTCTGCTTCAGAGATAACGCCACTTAACCAGTTGCGGTATTCGCCAACTTCATCAGTTGCCTCGATGATGATTCTTTCGCCTTCGCGACGGGCAGCTTGCGATAGCGCCGTTGCTTCACGACGTTTTTCATCAAATACAGATTGTGCCTCACGTTCTGCCTGCGCAACTCTTTCAGCGGCTTCAGCTTCAGCAACATTTATATATTTACGCCCACGTGCTTCAGCGCCCGAAAGAATCGAACGCGCTTTTATTTCTGCGCCTTCAACCGCATCTTTTACTTGACGTGATGCTTCACTAATTACTCGCTCCGATGCCGACATTGCCTTTGCTTCACGGCTCTGTGCAGACTTGATCATCGCCATGGCAGTTTCAGTTGCCAAGATTTCAAATTCTTCTTTACTCAAAGTTGTGATGTCGCGACGAGAACGTAGGTCGCTGAGTTGAGATTCGAGTTCGCGAATGCGATCTACCGAACTAGGGGCAGCACTTTCACCCTCTTTAAATCCAACCCAATTAAGGAAGTTTTTTTTCTCAGCCATGGCCCTAGATTAGGGCAAAGCCTGCCTACTCCAAAAGTGGGGTGATTTACTGGCGGTAGATGGCGATTGAGACCGCAAGGTATTGAGAGACCCAGGCGGCCAGTACGAAGATATGGAAAAGCTCGTGAAAACCAAAGTACTTGGCATTTCGCCCCGGTTTTTTCAGGGCGTAAAAGATCGCACCTATCGAGTAAAGAAGTCCACCGATAATGATCGGCAAAAGAACCCATAGGCCGCCCTCTTTATAAAGCTGCGGCGTGTAAACGATTGCAACCCACCCTAGAAGTAGATAGTTGGCAACATATAGCCAGCGCGGTGCTCCGACCCAGAAGACGCGCATAGCAACACCTAGGAGCGCGCCGACCCAAACGACAGATAACAAAATTGTGCGGTCGTTGCCATGCAAAAGTGCGACAGCGAAGGGCGTGTAAGAGCCGGCGATTAGCAAATTAATATTGGCATGATCCCAACGTCGCCAGATTTTTTTCTTCTCTGGAGTCCAAGGAACGCGATGATAGATCGCCGAAACGCTAAAGAGCATAATTGCAGTAATTGAATATAAGGCGACTGCAAACTTAAGCGAACTCTTACTTAATACAAAGAGAACGAGTGATGCGATAACAACTACAGGAGTAGCACCTAGGTGAAACCACCCGCGCAACTTTGGTGGAACCGCTGCTGCTAACTTATCGCGCTCGCTGGCTTCCTTGCTCATGTAAGAACTCTACGGCTTAACGATGGGTTTTAAGTCTCGCACCGATTTAACACAGAGCGAAGCTAGTGCGGCCACCAAGGCAATTGAGCCTGTTATATAAATAATAGTGCTCACCCCAAATGCGTGAGCAAGTGGGCCGGCTACGGCGATACCCAGAGGAGAAAGTCCGTAAGAACCCAAGGCATCGTAGGCAACAACTCGCGAATACGACTCTTCGGGAATATGAGATTGCAAGGAGGTATTCCAAACCACCATAAAAATATCGATGGCAACTCCTGCAAAGAAAGCCGCGATAAGGGATATCCAAAGCGGTGCCTGCATAGCCAGCGAGAAGTCCCAGATTGATGCGCCGGCGACAATCAGCATGGCAAGAAATAGCGGCCGGGAGAAGTGTATTTTGAGTGAGACAACGCTTCCAGCGAGCATGCCCAAAGTAAGGGCAGCTAAATTAAAAGACCAAAACTTTGGACCATCGGCGATATCTGCAAAGTTAAGTGGTCCAAGTATTTGTAACATAGATTCGTAAGCAAGATTTATAATTGCAAATGCAATGACTACTGTCACGACCCACGAGTGAGATATGAATTCGCGCCAGCCAGATTTTAGATCTTGGAAAACAGTATTTTTATTCTCGCGCACAATCGTCGGAAGGTCTAAATTCCAAACCAGAATTCCCGCGATTAAGAAGGTAATTGCATCGGCTAGAAGTGCCCAACCAGATCCAAATGCAGTTACCAGCGTGCCCCCAATCAGCGCACCGACGACGTAACCGATATTGGTAGTCATCGCAATTACCGCATTTCCATGCTGCAATTTCGCTTTAGGTAAAATTTCGGGAAGCACTCCAGACATTGCCGGCCACCAAAGTGCATTTAAAACTCCAAATAGTGCGCCCATTAAGGCAAGTAAGAAGACGCTGGAATTTCCGATGATTAGTGAAACGGCGCTGACTGCAGCAAAGACGCTACCTAAAACATCTGCGCCACCAACAATGCGATTGCGTTTAAAGCGATCGCCAATTACGCCACCGAATAACATCAGAGCAATCATCGGGAACATACGCGCGGCCATCACGATACTTAAGTCTGTCCCTGTGGCCCCAGGCAGGGCCAAAACACCGAAAGCCAGAGCAACAGGGGATATCCCATTGCCGACATTTGAGATAAAGCGCGAAATGGCCAGGGCGCTAAAGCCAGAATGGCCACGTAGTTCGCGCAGTTGGGTTCGCATTCGAGTAAGCCTAGCGGCGCGCGCATTCGGGGTATTCGGGTCAGGTGATAACCCAAGGTTGAGCGTGATTTACCCCAGAAAAACCTAAAAACTATGAAAAATACCCCCGAATGTTGATGCAAATCTCTCGCAAAACCACCACACTATTAATCACTGAGTGGTGGTGAATGAGGTTCCTCGAGGATTTCATAACCCGCACTTAGCTTTAGGGGCCGCCCGGTCCTTAAAGTATTAAGCACCCCACGGAGGCTTATTTAGATGATTACATTAACAAGCGGCCAATGGAACCTCGTCTACAACGTATTCTCGTTCGGACTAGTTTCTATGCTTGCATGCACTGTCTACACCCTTGTTTCACAAGGTCGTGTATTGGCTAAGTACCGCAACGCTCTCGTAATGTCATCAATGGTTACATTCATTGCTGGCTACCACTACTGGAGAATCTTTAACTCATTCTCAGAATCATCTGAAGGAATGATGGTTAAGGTTTCTGGAGACCAGGGTGCATTCAACGAGGCATACCGTTATGTTGACTGGCTATTAACTGTTCCTCTACTTCTTGTTGAAGTAATTGCAGTGCTTGCACTTGCAAAGGAAGTTTCAAAGTCACTCATTACTCGTTTGGTACCAGCATCAGCTGCAATGATCGCACTTGGTTACCCAGGTGAAATCTCAAACGATCAGAACACACAGGTTTTGTACGGTGTTCTTTCAACACTTCCATTCCTCTACATCCTCTATGTCTTGTTCGTAGAGCTTGGCAAGTCACTTGATCGTCAACCAGAAGGCGTTGCAGCAACCGTTGGTCGCTTGCGCTTGCTTCTGATTGCGACATGGGGCGTATACCCAATTTCATACATCCTTGGTATGGGCGAAGGTATGGCATCTGCTGAGCAGTTCGTTGGCGTACAGGTTGGTTACACAGTCGCTGACGTATTGGCAAAGTGCGTATTCGGTCTAACAATTTTCAAGATCGCTCGCATGAAGTCAATGGCAGAAGGCATGAAAGACGATCACTAATCGTCTTGTAAATAGTTAAAATTAAAGGGGCGTCGGGAAACCGGCGCCCCTTTAATATTTGTAGAATAGAGATATGACAAAAGCAACTCTCTCAAAATATGCCCTGAACAATTACCGAATGGCTAGCTATTTGCTTTTAGCTATTGGCCTAATCAATCTGCGTTATCAAACAGGTAAAGCTGGCGTCTTGGATAATTCGCTGATGGTCATCATCCCAGGCACGGCAATGCTGCTTGTTTCATTTGTTAAAGGAGTTCATTCTTTCTTAGCGCGCCGCGAAGTTATGGTATCGCTGCTTGTGATTGGCGTTGTGTTAGTTGCTTGGGCAATTACCAATTAATTAGCGAAAGCTAATATCGCTCTTTTTCATCGCAGTTATCAAGATTCGAATCGCATTTGGGCCCATGCCATGCAAATCTTTAATGGCATCCAAAGAGTATTTTCTTAAATCACTGACTTTATAAAGTCCTTCATCGATTAGCGCTCTGCGCGCAGGGGCGGCCAGACCCAATTCCAGCCAAACTCCATCAACTGCGGCGTAGGCATCTAAATCAACTTCGCTATCGGCGACTGAGTAATTTGAAGAACTTGCCTTAGCAGCGCGCCTAGCGGCGGCTTCGCGCATAATTTTGGCTTGCGTCATCTTTATTTTTGCACGAGAAGATTTAGCCATGAGCAAATTTTATCTCACGGATTCCTATGAGCAATGCTGGTGCGGGAGGCGGGACTTGAACCCGCACGCCGGAGCACAAGTTCCTAAGACTTGCGTGTCTGCCATTTCACCACTCCCGCTGGAGTGTCATGAGAATGTTACAAAAAACTCATGTACTGGTGCTTAGGTTAGAGGTAAGTTCGCCTTATACAAAATTATGGGCTCACGGGCCCAAAAGCTGCGCTGGACTAGCGCACTTTTCTAGCGATGAAACGAGGAAGTTAAATGTCTTTGACACCAACACCTGCCGACAAGTTCACCTTCGGACTTTGGACCGTTGGTTGGCAAGCGCGTGATCCATTTGGAGATGCAACACGTGGAGCACTTGACCCAGTTCGCACAGTTAATGAACTTGCTGCGCGTGGTGCTTATGGTGTGACATTTCACGATGATGATTTGATTCCATTTGGTAGCGATGACGCTTCACGTCGTGGACATATTGACCGATTCAAAAAAGCACTTGATGAGACCGGCATGAAAGTTCCAATGGCAACCACAAATCTTTTCTCACACCCGGTATTTAAAGATGGTGCATTTACCAGCAATGATCGTGACATTCGTCGTTACGCACTTCGCAAAGCGATGCGCAATATCGAGCTCGCAGTTGAACTTGGTGCGCACACTTATGTTTGTTGGGGCGGACGCGAAGGTGCCGAATCTGATGCGGCAAAGGATGCCTACGTTGCACATGAGCGCATGCGTGAGGCCTTTAACTTACTTGGCCAATTTGTTATAGATAACGGTTACAAGATTAAGTTTGCAATTGAACCAAAACCAAATGAACCTCGCGGTGATATTTTCTTGCCAACCATCGGACACGCACTCGCCTTCATCTACACATTGGATCATCCTGAGTTAGTTGGCCTAAACCCAGAGGTTGGCCACGAACAAATGGCTGGACTTAACTTTGTGCACGGCATCGCACAAGCACTTTGGCAGAAGAAGTTATTCCACATTGATTTGAATGGTCAGCACGGTCCAAAGTTTGATCAAGATTTAGTCTTTGGCCATGGCGATCTAAAGTCAGCATTCTTCCTCGTAGAACTACTTGAGCGCTATAAATACGATGGTCCAAAGCATTTTGATTACAAGCCAGGTCGCACTGAAGATGACAAGGGCGTTTGGGATTCAGCAACTGCAAATATGCGCACCTATTTAGCTCTGAAAGAGCGCGCAACTGCTTATCGCAACGACCCACGTGTTATTGCAGCCCAGAAAGATTCAAATATTCCGGGACTTATCGAGAACACAATGGCTGCGGGCGAGAGTTGGAAAGATCTTGCAAAGGATTCATTCGATGTTGAGGCCGCCGGAGTTCGCGGATATCAATATGAAGCCCTTAATCAACTCGCGCTAGAGCACCTAATGGGGTTTGGAAAGTAAAATCACAAGCAGGGTAACCTTGCCCTGTGAGTTCGCATTCGGATCTGTTAGCAGCCCAAATACAGGCTGCAATTTCGCGCGCCATTGAGCGTGGCGATCTGATTGGAACTGTGCCTGAAAGCATTCCGCTAGAGCGACCAAAGAATCGCGATCACGGTGATTACGCATCTTCTATCGCCTTGCAATTGGCAAAACCTGCCGGCAAGAACCCGCGTGATGTGGCGCAGATGCTTAAAGCTGATCTGGAATCACTTGCAGAGGTGAGCGCAGTCAACATTGCAGGCCCGGGCTTTATCAACATCACTTTAAACCGCGCCAGTCAAGCAGATTTAGTTCGCACCATATTAACTGCGCAAGAAAGTTATGGTCGCGGTACTGCTTTAGCTGGCGTAAAGATCAATCTGGAATTTATTAGCGCCAACCCAACTGGTCCGCTGCACTTAGGACATACACGGTGGGCGGCAGTCGGTGATGCACTTGGTCGCGTGTTAACGGCTGCGGGTGCTGATGTAACGCGCGAGTTCTATATAAACGACCGCGGAAATCAGATGGATCTCTTCGGTCAATCTGTGCAAGCCGCTGCGCTAGGTCAACCAATTCCAGAAGATGGTTACAAAGGCGAATACATTGCAGATTTAGCAATAGAAGTTCTGGCGCAGAACCCAGCGATTACCGCGCTGGCTGATGAGATGCGGTTAATTGAATTTCGTGAGGCTGCCTACCAACTGCAGTTAAAAGATCAACAACGCGTCCTTGATACCTTTAATACCCATTTTGATGTCTGGTTCTCAGAGCGATCTTTGCATGATGGTGGAAGTGTTGAACACGGTGTAGAAAAATTGCGCTTGCAAGGACATGTATTTGAAGTAGATGGCGCTACTTGGTTGCGCACAACAGATTTTGGCGATGACAAAGATCGCGTGTTGGTGAAAGCAAATGGAGATCTCACCTATTTCTCATCAGATACCGCCTACTACATTAATAAACGCGAACGTGGCTTTGATATCTGTATCTACATGCTCGGCGCGGATCATCACGGTTACATCCACCGCTTAAAGGCAACTGCTGCTTGTGCAGGCGATAACCCCGAATACAACATCGATGTCTTAATTGGCCAGTTGGTAAAGATTATGGAAGGCGGGGAAGAGGTAAAACTTTCCAAGCGCGCTGGAACAATTATTACTTTGGAAGAGTTAGTTGAAAAAGTTGGAGTCGACGCCGCGCGCTATACGTTAATTCGCTATCCCGTAGATACTCCAATGGTTATGGACATTGACATTCTAAAAAGAAATACCAATGAGAATCCGGTTTATTACGTTCAATATGCCCACGCCCGTATCGCTGCAGTTCTGCGCAATGCAGCCGAACTAAAGATTCCTGCTGGCTTAGAAAACTTTGATCCTGCCCAACTAAGCCATGATCGCGAAAATGAATTGCTAGGTTCACTGGCCGAATTTCCACGTATCGTGGCTGGCGCTGCCGAACTTCGCGAGCCACACCGCATCGCTCGCTACCTTGAAGAATTAGCCGGGGTTTATCACGGTTTCTATGCCGACTGCCGCGTTCTGCCGATGGGTGATGAGCCAGTTTTAGCAATTCATAGCGCCCGAATTAATTTGTGCGCAGCAACTCTGCAAGTACTGAAGAATGGTCTTGATTTACTTGGCGTCAGCGCGCCGGAGAGGATGTAAAGCCATGTGGTCGAGAAATATTTCTTTCGCCAATGGTGAACTACACCTGTCTGGAATTTCTGCTTCAAAGTTAGCAAAAGATTTTGGAACTCCAGCATTTTTTATTGATGAAGCAGATTTTCGCGCGCGTGCAACTGCCTGGAATAACGCACTGCGAGATGAGTTTGGCTCTCATGCCGGAACTGTTTATTACGCAGCAAAGGCATTCATTTCCGTGGTAGTTGCCCAATGGATCCGCGAATGCGGAATCGGAATTGATGTTTGCACTGGGGGAGAGTTAGCGGTTGCACTTGCTGGTGGCATTGAACCTTCAAAAATTGAAGTTCACGGTAACAATAAATCTCTATCCGAAATTGATCGCGCAGTTTCAGTTGGTGTGAAGACAATTGTTATGGATTCTCTGCACGAGATCGATCGCGTCGCCGCAATGGCGCGCAAGCATGGCGTTGTTCAAGGCGTGATGCTGCGGCTAACTCCGGGTATCCAAGCTCACACACATGAATCTATTTCCACCGCGCACGAAGATGTGAAATTTGGTTTCTCAATCGCAAGCGGTGCGGCATGGGCAGCTGTGGAGGCGACTCTTTCACATCCGGAACTCGAACTACGCGGATTCCATTCACATATAGGTTCGCAAATATTTGGAACACAGTCATTTGAATTAGCAGCAGATCGCTTAATTACTCTGCTTGCAAAGTATCGCGATGCTTATTCCAAGGAACTTCCTGAACTTGATCTCGGTGGTGGTTATGGCATTGCATATTTACCTGAAGATGAAACACTTGAACCGAATGAAGTGCTACCTGCTCTGCGTAGTGCGGTAACTAAAGCCTGCGAAAAGCATAAGTTAAATATTCCAATTATTTCAATTGAACCAGGACGGGCAATTGTTGGCCCAACAACTTTTACACTATATGAAGTTGGAACAACAAAAGATGTTGTCCTTGAAGATGGTGCTCAGCGCCGCTATATATCTGTCGATGGTGGCATGAGCGATAACATCCGGCCATCACTTTATGACGCCGAATACCACGCAGTTATTGCACAACGTGCGTCGAATGAAAAAAGTATTTCATCCCGCGTTGTTGGAAAGCATTGCGAAACTGGGGACATTGTTATTCGTGATATTTCGCTACCTGCAGATATCGCACCTGGTGATTTAATTGCGATTCCAGCGACCGGTGCATATGGCCGCAGTATGGCCAGCAATTACAACCATGTGCCGCGCCCACCAGTTATTGCAGTAAATGATGGAAAAGCCCGCGTAATCATCCGCCGAGAAAATGAGGCAGATCTGCTCGCACTTGATGTGAAAGAATAGGCAGATGAGCCCGGCAAATAAACCTGTACGTATCGGCATGCTCGGTTGCGGCGTTGTCGGCGGATCAGTTGCGCGCTTGTTGCTGGCAGATACTGCTGAACTTTCTACTCGCGCGGGCGTAAAGATCGAACTCTGGCGCATTGCTGTTCGCACGATTCGGCCACATGAAGGTATCAACCCTGCACTATTTACAACTGATCCATTTTCTATAGTTAATGATCCAGAAATTGATTTGATTATTGAAGTAATGGGTGGAATCGAACCTGCTCGTGAATTGATCATGACCGCAATCGAAAACCGTAAATCTGTTGTCACTGCTAACAAAGCGCTCCTGGCTAGCCATGGCGCGGAGATGTTTACCGCCGCATATGCCAAGGGTGAAGATATTTATTACGAAGCATCTGTTGCAGGCGCCATCCCAATCATTCGCCCGATGCGCGATTCATTAGCTGGTGACTTCGTTACACGCTTGATGGGAATCGTAAATGGCACAACAAATTACATCTTGACCAAGATGCATGAAGATAACCGCGAATTTGCTGACGTATTAAAAGAGGCGCAAGCCCTGGGTTATGCCGAAGCAGATCCAACTGCTGATATCGAAGGCTTTGATGCTGCCGCAAAAGCAGCGATCTTATCGGGACTGGCATTTCACACTCGTGTGACAGTTGATGATGTTTATCGAGAAGGTATTTCACAAATTACTTTAGAAGATGTGAACATCGCAAAATCAATGGATCATGTGATTAAACTTCTGGCTATCGCTGAGCTAACACCTGCAGATGAAATTTCAGTTCGCGTGCATCCAGTAATGTTGCATAAGAGCCATCCGCTGGCTTCTGTGCGAGATGCTTACAACGCAGTTTTTGTGGAGGCCGAATCAGCAGGTTCGCTGATGTTCTACGGTCGCGGTGCGGGCGGTGCACCAACAGCATCAGCAATTTTGGGTGATGTTGTAGCAGTTGCTCGTCACATCGCACTTAACTCGGTTGGCCAGCGCGAGACAGATTATGCCGATCGCGATATCGCGCCTATCGAATCAACAAAGACTAAGTTCCTAATCAGGTTAGAAGTTGCTGATAAGGCTGGTGTTTTAGCCTCAATCGCCACAACTTTTGCAAACCATGGAGTTTCAATTCAGACAGTTAATCAATCAGGGCGCAACAGCGATGCCGAAGTAACAATCGTTACTCACTTGGCAACTGAAGGTGAACTTAAAGCAACTGTGGCATCGCTTAAGGCTATGGATATTGTTAATAATATTTCAAGTGTTATTCGTGTTGAAGGAGCATCCCCAGCATGAGTTTATTTAAATCAAAGAAGTCAGGTGCGCACCAATGGCGCGGAGTCATCGAGGAATATCGAGATCGCTTGCCAGTAAGTGCAAAGACACCAGTTGTCTCACTTCGCGAAGGTGGCACACCACTTATTTATGCTTGTTATCTCTCTGAACTTCTTGGCAACGATGTCTGGTTAAAGTTCGAAGGTACCAACCCGACTGGTTCTTTTAAAGATCGCGGAATGACTATGGCGATTTCAAAGGCAGCCGAAGATGGAGCGAAGGCGGTTATCTGCGCATCAACTGGAAATACTTCAGCTAGCGCTGCCGCGTATGCAACTAAGGCGGGAATGATTTCTGCGGTATTAATTCCAGCGGGCAAGATTGCAACTGGTAAATTGGCGCAAGCGGTAATTCACGGTGCACAAATTTTGCAAGTCGCCGGCAACTTTGATGATTGCCTAACTCTGGCACGCGAGCTCTCTGAGAATTATCCAGTGGCACTTGTTAACTCAGTTAATCCTTATCGCATTGATGGCCAGAAGACTGCTGCCTTTGAAGTCGTAGATATGTTGGGATTTGCACCCGATATTCACGCCCTCCCTGTTGGCAATGCTGGAAATATCACCGCATACTGGATGGGCTATAGGGAATACCGCAAGGATGGAATTTCTAATTCACTTCCACAGATGTATGGATTCCAAGCTGCTGGGTCGGCGCCTTTAGTTAAAGGCAAGCCAGTTTTAAAACCCGAAACAATTGCGACTGCAATTCGAATTGGCAATCCTGCATCTTGGGATCAGGCGATTGAAGCGCGCGATAAATCAGGTGGCGTGATTGATTCTGTTACAGATAAAGAAATTTTGGCTGCATACGCCCTGGTTGCAGGAAAAGAAGGCGTGTTCGTTGAACCTTCATCTGCGGCGGGAATCGCCGGATTAATTAAATATAAGAAGGCCGGCAAATTACCTAAGGGCAAGAAGATTGTCATTACCGTAACTGGCCACGGTCTTAAAGATATTTCATGGGCGCTGGAAAAGTTTGCCAAGCCAAAGATCGTAAAAGTTAACGCTGTCGCTGCCGCAAAGGCTTTAGGTCTTAAGTAAGCGCCATGGCAAAACCAACATTTAAAGCCAATCCGATTCAGGTACAGGTGCCAGCAACTAGCGCCAACTTAGGACCAGGATTTGATTCATTTGGGTTAGCACTTGCCATGCACGATCGCTATGTTGCACAAATTTTAGATGATGCCGGACTTGATATTGATGTAACTGGTGAAGGCGCTGATGAAGTACCGCGTACTGATAAGAATTTACTTGTTAAGGCAATGAATAAAGGCTTTGATTTTCTAGGTGGAAAACCAAAGGGAATTGCGGTGCGTGCACTAAATGTCATTCCACACGGTCGCGGTTTAGGTTCATCAGCAAGTGCAATTATCGGTGGACTTAGCCTTGCGCGCGCACTTGTTTTAACTGGTATCGATAAGATGAGCGATGAAAAATTGTTGCAATTAGCAACTGAGATGGAAGGCCATCCAGATAACGTGGCTGCTGCGCTATATGGAAACGCCGTTGTTGCCTGGCAGGAAGATCAACACGGCAAAGAGATTGCGCAAGCCATTTCCTTAAGCGTTGATACAAGGATTCGCGCTATTGCCTTCATTCCATCGACTGCCGTTGCCACATCTAAGGCGCGCAAGATGCTGCCCGAAACGATTCCGCATCGTGATGCAACTCGCAACTCTGCAAACTCAGCGCTGCTGGTGCATGCACTAACTTTGCGTCCAGATTTACTATTTCGAGCAACGCAAGATTTCTTACATCAGTCATATCGCCAAGATGCGATGCCAGCATCTTTTGCCCTGTTAACTAAGTTGCGCGCAGCGGGTGTAGCCGCGTTTATCTCAGGGGCAGGCCCAACAGTCTTGGCTTTACACACTGGCAATGAATCAGATGTAGCCGAATTAATACGCGCTGCAGGAACCAAATTTGAAGCTAAATCACTTGAGATCGCCCGCTCTGGAGCCACGATCCTCTAGTAATTCTCGATTTTGCAGCCTGCCACCACGGGATGCTATGGTTACCCCACTTGCGCAGGACCGGAAGTTACGGTGAAAGACGGCAGGTAGCCACTAAAAAATAACCAGGCTTTTTGCCTTTACGAACTTGAAAGTCGTAGACGAAGCCCCAAATGAAAGATAAAGATGACAGATCAAGTTGAACCAGTTCGTTCAAACAGTCCAGAGCTAGCCGCAATGAGCCTTCCTAAATTAAAGGAAGTTGCCGCACAACTCGGTATCGATGGCGCAACCAAACTTAAGAAAGATGCGCTCGTGACTGCGATTGCAGATTTGCAGGCAGCAAACCGTGATGCAGCGAAAGCTGAACGCGAAGCTCGCCGCGAAGCGCGCAATGCCAAAAAGAATTCAAATCGCGCAGATTCAAATAACTCTGCTGATAATTCAGATGACTCTGATGATGATGGCGATGTTCAAGATAACGGACCGCGCGATAATGAGCGTGGAATGAGCGGACGTCGTGACCGTGGCCGTGATCGCAACCGTGGCCGTGATCGCAACCGCGATCGTGGTCCTCGCGAAGAGCGCGAGCCAGTAATCGGCGAAGATGATGTTTTGGTACCAGTCGGTGGCCTAGTGGACATCATGGATAGCTATTCATTTATTCGCACCGGCGGTTATCTGCCAGGGCCAAACGATATTTACGTTTCGCAACAGCAGGTCCGCAAGTACGGTTTGCGCAAGGGTGATGTTGTAACAGGCCAAGTACGTCAGGCGCGCGAAGGCGAACAACGCCAGAAGTACAACCCACTAATTACTTTGGAAACAATTAACGGTGTTACTCCAGATGAAGCGCGCGGTCGCGTTGAATTCGGCAAGCTAGTCCCGTTGTATCCACAAGAGCGTCTGCGTCTTGAGACTGAACCAAATATTTTGACAACTCGCGTTATCGATTTGATTGCGCCAATTGGTAAAGGCCAGCGCGGACTTATCGTTTCGCCACCAAAGGCCGGTAAGACCATGGTCTTGCAAGCAATTGCAAATGCGATTACAACAAATAACCCCGAGTGTCACTTGATGGTTGTTCTAGTTGATGAGCGCCCTGAAGAAGTTACAGATATGCAGCGTTCGGTAAAGGGTGAAGTTATCGCTTCAACTTTCGATCGCCCAGCAGATGACCACACCACAATTGCAGAACTCGCAATCGAACGTGCCAAGCGTTTAGTTGAACTCGGTCACGATGTAGTTGTTCTACTTGACTCAATTACTCGTTTGGGTCGCGCCTATAACATCGCAGCTCCAGCATCAGGTCGAATCCTTTCTGGTGGCGTTGATTCAGCAGCCTTGTATCCACCTAAGAAGTTCTTTGGAGCAGCTCGT